>JAGHBK010000058.1 GCA_021161025.1 bacterium
CAAGGAAAAAGAGTGTTAATTTAAAATATTAATTAAAAATTAAATTGCCCCTGTAGTTCAATGGATAGAACGGGGCCCTCCTAAGGCCCAAATATAGGTTCGATTCCTATCAGGGGCAAAGAGTTTGGGCCCGTAGCTCAATTGGTAGTAGCGCCTCAATGGCATTGAGGAGGTTATGGGTTCAAATCCCATCGGGTCCACCCCGTTAGAAATTTAAAATCCCACTTTTTAGAAGGTGTTTTCTTTAGGATTTCTAATGGGGTCCACCATGAGAAAAATAGCAGTAATTGGGGTGGGAGGTAGAACAGCTACAATGTTTGCTACAGAACTTTCTAAAGTTGCAAATATTTTAGGGATTGGCTTAGATATTAAAACAGTTCAAGAAGGAAAACTTTTAATTGATAGAGGTCAAAAAGAGATGAAAGTTTTTCAAGAAAAGGTAATCTCGCCTAATTTCTGGCCGAAAGAAGATTTTTTGCCAGAAATTATATTTTTGGCTACCAGAAACCCAATAGGGAAAATACTTGAATTTTATTATCAAAAATTAAAAGAAAAAAACTTACCCTTGCCTGACTTAGTACTTTCTCAAAATGGTATAGGTTGTATTGAGGAGACAGAGAGAATTTTGAAGAAAGTTTTAGGTTCTGACTTTTTAAAAATTCGAGTTGTTAGAGTCTCGCTTTTTAATCCAGTGGATAGAAAAAAAGAAAATGACAAGCTTTTTATCGCTTATTCTTTGCCAATTCGCTTAGCTTTTAGTAAGTTTTCTGGACCAGGAGACTTAAAAGACTTTTCAATTTTATTCAAAGATGCTGGTATTGAAGCGGTAGAAATTCTACCAGAGAAGGTAAAAGAGATGGAGTTTTCAAAGCTTTTTTTAAATTTGATAGGAATGGTTTCAGCTACTAAAGGTCTGTCAATTAAAGAAGGTTTTCAAAATAAAGAGATTTTTAAAGAGGAGATTTTAGCCTTGAAAGAATATATAAAAGTTGTCCGGGCAAATGGTTATAACTTTTTAAATTTCCCTCATTATCCAGTAAGTACATTTAGTAATTTCATTAATACTCTACCCCTTTCTTTGCTTTTACCTTTTAGAAATTACTTTGCTAAAATTATTACAAAAGGTAGAAAAGGAAAACCCAAAGATTTATCAGAAATTAAATATTATAATGGAGCTGTAGTTACTTTAGGAATGAAAATAGGAATTCGTTGTCCTATAAACCAAAAGGTCGTAGAAAGAGCCTTGGAATAATTAATTATGAAATTTCTTTTACTTTCTCTCTTTGCTTATCTTTTAGGCTCTATTCCCTCAGGCTATATTATTGGTAAGTTACGCGGGATTGATATTAGAACCATTGGTTCAAAATCTACCACTTCTACTAATGTCTCAAGGGCTTTAGGTTGGAAATGGGGGGTTGTTTCTGCATCTTGTGATGTAACAAAAGCTGTGATTCCAACATTTTTAGCTAAAATCTATCTTACAGATATTTGGCAAACTGTGATAGTGGCTCTTTTGCCAATAATAGGCCATATTTTTCCTGTTTATTTAAAATTCAGGGGAGGAAAGGGAGCAGCATGTTTTTATGGGGCTACTTTAATATTAACCGGACCTAAATTTTTTCTTTCTGTGTTTTCAGGCTGGATAATTATTTTATTGTTAGTTAGAATAATGAGTTTAACTAACATTTTGTTTTCTTGGCTTCTAGCTATTTTACTTTACTTTTATTTTCCTTTACCTTATTTTGTCTATGGAGTCTTGGGAGCTGTTATTATAACTTTTGCTATGAGAGAGAATATAAAGAGAATGCGAGAAGGGAGAGAACCTAAAGCTTCTTTTAAATGGTAAGGAGAGGTGCGTCGAACGGTAAGACACAGGTCTCGAAAACCTGAACCCATTTTATGGGCTTGTGGGTTCGAATCCCACCCTCTCCGCAGAAAAACATGTTTAATTTTTTTAAGAAAAGAAAAAAAGAGCCCAAAAATCTAAAAGAGGTAATTTCAACCCTTTCTGATTTATCAAAGAAAGTTGATTTGCTTTCTAAAGATTTAAAAGATCTTGAAAAAGAAAATACTTTTCATTTCCAAAAATTCGGGATAGTTAGATTTAACCCTTTTTCTGATGTTGGAGGTAACCAAAGTTTTTCTATAGCTTTACTTGATGCCAATGATAATGGTATAGTGATTACTAGTCTTTATGACAGAGAAAAATGTAGACTTTTTGCAAAACCTATTAAAAAAGGAGAGTCAAAATTCCCGCTGTCTAAAGAAGAAAAAGAAGTAATAAAATTAGCACGGAAAGAAAATGAAAGAAACAAAAAACCAAAAAATAATAACTCGTCCCCCAATAGTAGTAGTCTTGGGGCATATTGATCATGGGAAAACCACCTTACTTGACTATATTAGAAAAACCAATATAGCCCAAAAAGAATCGGGAGGAATTACTCAACACATCGGAGCATATCAAATTGAAAAAGAGGGTAAAAAAATTACCTTTATTGATACTCCAGGCCACGAAGCTTTTTTAGCGATGAGATCTCGGGGGGCAAAAGTAGCAGATATTGCTATTTTGGTTATAGATGCTACAGAGGGAGTAAAAGCTCAAACCAAAGAAGCAATTTCACATATTAAAGAAGCTAAAATTCCCTTTATTGTTGCTTTGAATAAGATAGATAGACCAGAAGCAGATCCAGAGAAGGTAAAAAGAGAACTTCAGAAAGAAGATATTTTAGTGGAGGACTTAGGAGGGAAAATACCCTCTGTTTTAGTTTCAGCAAAAACTGGAGAAGGAGTAGATGACTTAATAGATTTAATTTTCCTTTTAGCTGAGATGGAGTCTTTGAAGGCTGACATTTCAAAGAGCCCAGAAGGAGTTATCATCGAAGCCTTTTTAGATTCAAAAAGAGGACCCTTAGCTACTTTGATTTTGAAAGAAGGAATTTTAAAAACAGGAGATATTATAGCTACACCCTCAACGATTGGAAAGGTAAAAAGAATGGAAGATTTTCAAGGGAAAGTAATTTTAAAAGCAGAACCTGCTCAACCTGTGTTAATTTTGGGTTTGGGGGAGGTGCCTCGAGTGGGAGAAAAACTAAAAGTTTTTGAGAATTTAGAAGCCGCTCAAGAATATACAAAAGAGAGGAAAAAAGAAAAAATTTCTTTTGAAATAACCGAAATTTTACCAGAAAAAAAGACTTTGAACTTAATTTTAAAAACAGATGTTATTGGAACAGCAGAAGGTATTATAGAAGTTCTTAGAAAACTTCCCCAAGAAAAAGTTGCTCTCAAGATTTTGAAAGCTGAGGTTGGTAATATTAATATATCTGACCTAAAATTGGCTAAAGAGACAAAAGCTACTATTTTAGCTTTTAGAGTTAATATAGACCTTGCAGCTAAAGTTTCAATGGAAAGAGAACCTGTAAGAATAATTCGAGCAGATATAATTTATGAGATAGTAGAAGCAGTTAGAAAACTAATGGAAAAAGCTATAGAAGCCAAGATTGTGAGAACTGACTTAGGAAAGGTGAAGGTTTTGATTATTTTTATGACCAAAAAGAACCGTCAGATTATAGGAGGAAAGATTATTGAAGGGGAAGTTGAGAAAGGGGCTAAAATTGAGGTCCAAAGAGAAGAAGAAGTTGTGGGAAGAGGGAAAATCATTAATCTTCAGAGAAACAAAAAAGATGTCCCTCGACTTTCAAAAGGACAAGATTGTGGAATATTATACGAGGGAAATGTAAAAATACAAGAAGGTGATATATTAGTGATATATAAAGAAGAGAGAAAAAAAGAAGAGCTTTAAAACTTCTAATTTTTTAACCTCTTTTTGTGTCAAGAAGGATTTTAAAGATTAATCAATTAATTAAAACTGAATTAGCTAAAACCCTTTTACGAGAGATGGGTTTTCCATCTAATGTTTTAGTGACAATTACCCGGGTTGAGGTAAATTCTGATTTAAGTGAAGCCAAAGTTTATATTAGTGTTTTTCCTGAAAAAAACTCAAAAGAAGTTTTTAAAACTTTAAATAAGGAAATTTATGATCTGCAACAGCTTTTAAATAAAAAATTAGTACTGAGAAGGGTTCCTAAAATAAGGTTTTTAAAGGAAGAAAAGACAAAAACAGCAGGGGAAATTGAGGCAATTTTAGAAAGATTGAAAAAAGAAGAAAAATAAGCTAAAATTAGGCGCAGATGGCCAGGTAGCCAAGTAGCCTAAGGCGAGGGACTGCAAATCCCTTATACGCGGGTGCAAATCCCGCCCTGGCCTCAAAATTGCCGCGGTGCCGGAATTAGCAGACGGTGTGGACTTAAAATCCACTGGGTTTTATAACCCGTGAGGGTGCAAGTCCCTCCCGCGGCACACAAAAAACCCGCTGATAAAGCGGGCTTTTTTGTATATGACAAACTTAGCTTGTCATAAGATATTTAGTTCTCCAAAATTTCGATATAGGTTCTTTTTGCTCCAAAATTTAAGGCATCCCAGTAGGAAGGGAACCAGATGTCAACCTGATAAGGACTTTTTGTCCAATGCATCCTATCTTCTACTACGAAAACTTTGTCTCCAAAAACTTCGGGAATTTTTATTTTTGTACCAAAAGGCAATAAATTATTAGCAACAATTCCTTCTTTCACCCATTTTCCAGAAGCTGTAATGTACGGATCTCCATCTGTTTCCCAGGGAGTACTTGAGTAAGCAGTCACTATTACCTTTATTTTTTTTGTTTTTGGTATCTCTGTAAAAACAGGTAAAAGCGTATTATTATTGGCAATGGTTAGAGTGCCTATTTTACTTTCTGAATAAGAATTAAACAAAAACAACTCAATTTTTTGAGTTTCTGCTTCAAAAACAGGAAAAATACAGAGAAAAAGAAAAAAAACCAAATAAAGAAAAATTAAACTTTTTTTACTACTTGGAGGTTCTAAG
>JAGHBK010000011.1 GCA_021161025.1 bacterium
AATTAAAATAAACTATCAATTTTTGTTTAGAAAATTACTTGACAAATTAATATTTTATTTTATATTATAGGTAGGTTCACTTTCCATCAGAAAGGTGAACCTTTTTATTTTTTCCTTCCTTTCTAAAAAATCCCTCAAAATATTTAAAATTCCTCGATAATTTCATTTTAAAAGCAATTTTATTCTCTCATATTTTCTATTCTTTTTATTTTTCTTTACCCCTTTTCCCTTCATTACCATTTATCATTTCTGCTTTCCTTTTTCTTTTTTCCTTCTATTTCCACCCTTATTTTTCCTCGATAATCCTCAAAAACTTTAAATAATTCTCTCTTTTACTTATTTCTATGCTTATTCTTAAGAAGTTCATCAAACTGATGAAAAATGAACCAGTTAAAAGAAGAGATAAAAAGCAGAACAAGTGGATTGTTGATGAAAGCAAATGTTTGAGCAAAGAGGAAGTAATGAAGTTGAGGAAAATATGCGAAAAGATGAAGGAAGAAGGTTTAAAGAAGAAAAGATTTTCCCTGATAAGAAACTGGTTTATGGTTGAATTAGGTTTAAATGCTGGCTTAAGGGTTGAGGAGATGGCTTCTTTGAGGTGCCAGGACCTTATTATAGAAAAGGCAAAATCATCAATTTTAGTTATTGGTAAAGGAAACAAGAAAAGAGCGGTATGGATAAGTTCCAGGTTTAAAAAGATTTGCAAGGAATACCTTAAGTATAAAAGAGATTTTAATTATGACACAAAGCCAGAAGATTACCTGCTTAATAATCTCAAAAATAGAAAGATAAGCAAAAGAGCATTACAGAAATTCTTCAAACAGATATTAGAGAAGGCAGTTCTTTCAGAGCATTACTATATACACTGCTTAAGGCATACCTATACAACATTTCTTCTTAAAGCGAGCAATTATAACTATAGATTTGTCCAGCAGCAACTTGGACATGCTTCAATAAGAACCACTCAAACTTATGCAAATGTTGTTGAAACTGAAGGAAGAAAGGCTTTAGAAAGGTTATATAGGTAGGGAGGTGATTGAGATGTTTGACTATTGTGCATGGTGTGAGAAACCTATAAAACCTTTCAACTTAAAAGCCTTTTCTCAAAAAATTGAAGGTAGGAAGCTTTGGTTCTGCTGTGAGAGGCATTATCTTTTGTATATGCGAGAGATTAGAGGAAGAGAAGGAAGCTTAAGAATTGAAGAAGACTATCTTGACAGATTTTAGAAAACCAGAGATGGAAGGAAAAATTATTTTTCTCGCAATTTGCTTTGTATATGCCATTGGCCCTTTTATTTCTTATATATCTGGCACAGACAACCCTAATGATTATTTTTACATGATTAATAGCAGAACATGGTGGATTGGAGCAATTTTATTCTTATTTGGCTTTGTGTTTTTTATTCGCGATATTCTTCGGAGAAGATAGGGATTAAATAATCTACAAAGAATGGATAAAGCCCACATAGGAAAGGAGGTGATGCTAAAAAACTTCTTAGAGGCAGGTTTTGTTATTAATTAAAGGTATTTTAAAAAAAGGAGGTTTGAGCGATGAAAAAACTTTTAATTCTTGTAATAGGGCTAAGCCTAATTCTGATAAGCAACTCAATAAAAGCTGCTTCAGTAGGAGGAAAACAACCCGAACAGGGAAAATTTAAAATAGGCTTTGAATATAACTTAATTACCGAAAAAGACTTAACCGGTTCTCCTCCCATTTCTGGCGGAATTAAACTAACCGAAAGTAATCAATATCTTGCTAAAATTGAATATGGAATTTTAAGTTCCGATATTTATAAATGGAGTGGATTTGTAAAATTAGGTGCCGCAGATAGAGAATCTGAGACAGCAGATGTAAAATATCCCTTTGATGAGGAATTTGCCTATGGAATAGGAAGTAAATTCAGTCATAATTTTGACTTATGCACCTTAGGAATAGAAGCGCAATATTTCTTTTTAGAAGATACTTCTATGACCAAGAGTGGAAGTATATATAGTTTTGAAGATTGGAAAGAATGGCAAATCTCTTTATTTGCAATGAAAGATTTTGAGTTTGAAAATTTTATCCTGACTCCTTATCTGGGTATAAAGTATTCTGATTTAAAAGCGGATGGTAAAGGAGGCACTTGGGAAGGAGATGTAGAGGCAGATGAAAACTTCGGAGTATTCCTTGGTTTAGATTTAGGTCTTACGGAAAATATCTCTCTTGATCTTGAAGGAAGATTCATTGATGAAGAGGCTTTTACCGTAGGTTTAAGTTATAATTTCTAATTCCCAAATTTTTTACTCATTATCCCCTCCTTTCCAAAGCACCTTTTTTAGAGGTGTTTTTGGAGACGAGTTTTTATTATAAAAAATATTTATGAAGAAATTAATCTTTCCTCTTTTTCTTTTATCCTTAATCTTAGCACAAGAAACTAGTAAACAGGGATATATTATCACTTCCGAAACAATACCAATTTTGCTTAATCTAAGTTATCCAAAAATAGAGAGGTTAAAGCTTTCTCCGGATAAGAAGAGAATAGCTTTTAACTTTATTGATAACATAAATGATAGATTCTTTAATCTTGCTATAGTAAATATTAGAAATGGCAAGACAAGGATAATTGTGGATAAAAGTGTTAAGGAATTTGCTTGGCTAAACAATTCTGAAATTATCTATATGCTTA
>JAGHBK010000059.1 GCA_021161025.1 bacterium
ATATTGAATTTCAGTTTTTGCTATAAGATCAGTTTCGAAAATTGGTTTTAGATTAGAAATGGCTTTAAAAATTTCTTTATCATAAGAAATTTTTCCTAAAAACTTACCTGCCCCGTATGGAACTTGTTTTCCTTCGGGGTTCTTTGACCATTTTTTCATTTTCTCACTTAATCTTGCATTAATATCCCATTTGTTAATTACTAAACCATAGGGAATATTAAAATATTTAACTATTTTAAAAACTCTTTTTAAATCAGAGAAACCAGACGGAGTAGGCTCTGAAATTAAAATTACGAAATTAGCGTCTCTTAAAGCAGCAATAACCGGACAACCAGTGCCTGGGGCAGAATCCAAAATCTGAATCTCATAATCGAATTTTTCTGCTTCTTTTTTAATTTCAGTAACTATCTTTCCAGAACCTGTTTCTCCAGGATAAAGCTGTCCTGAAATTAAAGGAAAGCCATATTTTGTTTTTTTAATTCTAATTTCTCCGTTCTTAACCGGTCTCATTTTAATAACTCCAGGAGGGCAAAAAATTTCACAAGCTCCACAACCCTCACACAAAAATGAATTTAGCTTTAACTTCTTCCCAACCGCTTTTAATGCTCCAAATTTGCACTTTTTAGCAAATTTTTGAGGATCTTCTTTCAATTTAGAATTATTAATGACTGGTTTTTCTGAGGTTGAAATTTTAAATGATTTAAAATTTTTTGTTTCATTAAGCCAAATTGCCAAATTTGGAGCATCAACATCACAATCTACTGCTACTACTTTATATTTTTTTGCGAAAAGTATAGATAGGACCGAAGTCAACATTGACTTTCCTACCCCACCCTTACCTGAGCAAATTACTAATCTTATTTTTGAAGGCATCATTATTTCTAAAACAATTGATATTTTCCTTTAATAATCTCTTTTTGAATTTTTCTTAAATTATTTAAATAATCTTGGCAAATTAAGAAAGCTTTATCTTTAATTTTGGCGAAATTTTTTGCATTCAATTCTATTAAGGCTACCTGGGGGAAATTTAAGGGTTTTCCAATTTCGCTCAATATCTTCACATAACACTCTTTTACCCCTTCTATTTTACCAATTTCCTGAGCAATTAGAAAAGAAAGCACTTGGTAAAGTTTGCCAGGATGATTAATATTTTTTCCTGCTACAGCTTCTAGACTCATTTTTCGGCAGGGAGTAATTAAACCACAAACTCGATTTCCTCTTCCAACCTGTCCATCGTCTCCTTGTTCAGCGCTCAAACCAGTTACAGTAAGATAAATTTCATTTTCTGATTTTGTTTGAGGATTATCTAAAGTATTATGATGAAGCTTAACTGACTTAAAATCAAAATTCTTTTTAATATATGCTTCAATATTTTTCTTAATCTTTTCTTTTGCTCTAAAATACTCTTTTATATTCTTTATGTAACGACTAATATAGGCGATGGCAAAGGTTATTAAAATATTCTCCTTTTCTCTCAAAGCCATTACTTTAATATCTCTTCCAACAAAGGGAAATTTTTTAATAAATTTTTGGGAATTAATTAAATTGGCAACCTTTAAGGTTAATTTCTCAGTTTTACTTAATGGAGCGTGACCTACTCCAAAAGAAGTATCATTGGCAATTGGTATTTTCTCACTTCTTTTAAATACCTCTTGTAAATTAGCAGCTCCTGGTTGATAATCTATTGAAATTTTAAAAATTTTTTTAATTTCTTTTTGGGAAAAGCCCAAATTTTCAGTTAACCATTCTTTAGCTGATTTTGTTACTATTTCTTTCACTGGAATTTTAGTTTTTCCAACTTTATCTGTTGCTCTACCAGCGATAATGATTTTTATTGGCTCTAAAATTTTTCCTTTACCAAACTCAGGAACGGTTCTTCCAGCTACTAACAAACCTTTATCTAAATTGTGGTGCAATATCAAACCAAATTTTTGAATGTAATATTTGCTCAAAGCCTGAGAAGCGGTTTCGGATGTCGCATCACAAATATAATCTGGATGGCCAATTCCTTTCCTTTCTACAATCTCGATTTCTTTTTCTTCTACTGAAAGTTCTTCCAATCTTTTAACAATAATGTTTCTTAATTTCTTCATTTTATTTAAATAAATAGGGCCTTGCTTTAATATTTGTATATTTTTTTCCCTCCTCAATTATTTCTAAAATTTCCTTTTCTGAAAAGGGGGTAAATTCTTTTCCTGAAACCGTCCCTGATTCTGTTTTCTCATAATTTTGCAAATAATAAACCTTAGCCTTTCTTATTTTTTTGCAAATCTCAACAATATCTTCTTTTTTATGAAATTCTTTCATTAAGGTTGTCCGTAATTCATAATCTATTTTTCCTTCTAATAGAAAGTTGATTGATTTTTTGATATTTTCAAAAAGTTGAGGAGTTAAGACTCCTCCTGTAATTTCATTCCACAACTCAAAATCGAAGTCATGTTTTATATCAGTAGCTACATAATCTATCAGTTTTTCCTCAACTAACTTTTTTAACATCTTAAAATTAGTTCCATTTGTCTCCAACTCAACCAAATACCCTAGCCTTTTAATTTTTTTAATAAATTCTGGAAGTTCTGAATGAATAGTTGGCTCTCCACCTGATATTGCTACTGCCTCCAAAAACCCTTTTCTTTCTTTCAAAAAAGAAAAAACTTTTTTCTCAGGAATTGGTTTAACTTTCTCAACTCTTTCTGGTAAAACTAAATCTGGAACATAACAAAATTGACATCTTAAATTACAACCCGGAATAAAAATCACAGCTGAAAGCTTACCCGGATATTCGATTAGACTTAATTTTTGAATAGAAGCTACCTTCATATGTTTAACTTACGATGTTAAACAGACTGTAATTTTCATTTTTTAAAAATTAAAGAAATTAAAAAGAAAACGGTTGAAACAAGGATAATTAAAGGGCCGGGAGGAAAACTGGTTAATTTAAAGAGTGAAACTCCAAGAATGGCAGAAAGTGCACCAAAAAATATGCTTAAAAAATTATATTGGAATAAATTTCTGCTTAAATTTCTTGAAGTCGAAGCAGGAATGGC
>JAGHBK010000067.1 GCA_021161025.1 bacterium
TTATAAACTTATGTTAGATATAAAATTTATTAGAGAAAATCCAGATATTGTCAAAGAAGGCTGCAGAAAAAAACAGGTTAAGGTTGATATTGATAAGATTTTAGAACTTGATAAGAAAAAAAGAGAGATTTTAAAAGAGGTAGAAAAAATGCGTTCAGAAAAAAATAAAGCCTCCAAAGAAATTGTCAAATTAAAAGGAAAGGAAAAAAAAGAGCTTTTAAAGAAAATGAGAGAAATTGACAAAGAAGAAGATGTTTTAGAAAAAAAACTCAAAGAGACAGATAAAAAATTTCAAGCCTTGATGGCAAAAGTACCTAATTTGCCTTTTGATGATGTGCCAGTGGGTAAAGATGAAAGAGACAATGTTGTCTTAAGAGAGGTGGGGAAAATCCCAAAATTTGATTTTAAACCAAAAGACCATTTAGAAATTGGAGAAGCTTTAGATATTATTGATGTTAAAAGAGCAGCAAAAACTTCAGGAACAAGATTTGGGTTTTTAAAGGGAAAAGCTGTTTTGTTGGAATTTGCTTTAGTAAATTTTGCCTTAGAGACTTTAATAAAAGAAAACTTTGTTCCAGTGATTCCTTCTGTTTTAATAAAAGAAAAACCTTTTTGGGGAATGGGATACTTAGATAGGGGAGCAGAAGAAGTCTATTTTATTCCAAAAGACAACCTTTATTTAGTTGGAACTGCAGAACAGATTTTAGGACCAATGCATATGGATGAAATCTTAAAAGGAAAAGACCTTCCAAAAAGATATTTAGGTTTTTCTTCTTGTTTTAGAAGAGAAGCCGGTTCTTACGGAAAAGACACTAGAGGAATCTTCAGAGTTCATCAATTCGATAAAGTTGAAATGTTTAGTTTTTGCAAACCAGAAGAATCAATTAAAGAACATTTATTTTTCTTGAAAATGGAAGAGAGATTAATGAAAGCGTTGGAAATTCCATATAGAGTGGTCAAAATCTGTACTGGCGATCTTGGAGACCCAGCAGCTGCTAAATTTGATATTGAAGCTTGGCTTCCAGGACAAGGTAAATTTAGAGAAACCCATTCTACTTCAAATTGTACAGATTTCCAGGCAAGGAGACTAAACATTAGATACAGAGCAAAAGATGGAAAATTACATTTTGTTCATACAGTAAATGGTACAGCTTTTGCTATTGGAAGAATAATCATTGCTATACTTGAGAACTATCAAGAAAAAGATGGTAGTGTTAGAATCCCCAAAGCTCTTCAAAAATATATGGGAATTTCAAAAATCAAATCTCAAAAATCAAAATGATAATTCAAAATGTAAAAAGAATTCTTTTTAAATTTGGGTAATTTTAAATTTTAATCTTTCATTTTGCATTTTTCATTTTGAATTTTGAATTAATCAATATGGTAGAGAAAAAAACTTATATCAATGGTTTAAAAATAAATTATAAACTTTTAGGCTCAGGGCAGCCTATTTTGATTTTACATGGCTGGGGGTCTTCTTCTAATTCATGGGAGGAGGTGGGGGAGATATTAAGTAAAGAATATAAGGTATTAATTCCTGACCTTCCGGGATTCGGTAAAAGCAGTGTTCCCTTCAAAACATGGTCCTTGAAAGGTTACGCTGATTTTGTATTGAAATTTTCAAAAAATTTAGGAATTTCCCAGTTTCATCTTTTAGGTCACTCTTTTGGTGGAAGAGTTGCTATCAAATTTGCCATTTTACATCCAGAAAAAATTAAAAAACTAATTTTATGTAATGCGGCTGGCATCAAATTAGAACCTGGCATTAAAACAAGATTTTTATTTTTTCTTTCTCAAATTGGGAATGCTATATTTTCAAAAAGACATCTGGTAAGATTTAAAGATGGTGCTAAAAATCTCTACTATTTTTTCTTAAAAAACAAAGATTATGTAAAGGCAAACGGAGTAATGAAAGAAATTATGAAAGAAGTTATCAAAGAAGATTTATTACCTCAACTTCCTGAAATCACTAATCAGACGTTGATTATTTGGGGGAAGGAAGATAAAATTTTACCTTCAAAATATGCCTTTTTATTTAAAGAAAAAATAAAAAATTCAAAATTAGTAATAATTCCGAAAGTTGATCACTCGCCGAACTTGGAAGCTCCAGAAAAATTATCTCAAATTGTCTCTAATTTTTTAAACCCAGTATGACAACTTTGACAAGGTTTTCTTTTAGAAAACCTTAGATTGCAGAGCCAGTCAAAGTTGCTCTACTGGGTAAAGGAATAATTTATGATTTACCATTTTATAGCCTCTCTTTGGTTTCTCTCTCAAATTAAAGCCACCCTATTTTGGATTTACCTTTGGCAATTGAAAGAATATCATATTGGTCGTTTTTTGGCTCACTTTGAGACACAAGCTGGCAAAAAGCTTCTATTTAATAAAATTTTAACTTTTAAAATTTTAATACTTTTTTCTTTTTTAATTGGTTTAATTCTTTTTGGACAGAAAAGTTCAATTCTTTTTTATCTTTCAAAGTATCTCCTTTTAATTCCATTTTTTGCTGTTTTGATTTTATATTTTTTCAGTGCTTTCTGTTTTCTTTTTTCTACTTTAAAAGGAAAACTCAAAAAACCTCATTTTACAATAAAAACCATTTTTCTCACCATCACTGCCCTTTTTTTCCAGACTTTATTTTTATTTTTCAATTTTAGAGAAAGCCTTTTATTTTTAATTTTAATTTTGCTCTTTGATATTTTAACTCCCATAATCATCTCTGGTATTTTACTTTTCTTTCAACCTTTTACAGTTTTGATTAGAAATCAGATTATTAAAAAAGCAAAAAGAAAGAGAGCTGAATTTAAAGACCTTTTGGTAATTGGGATTACCGGTTCTTATGGCAAAACTTCAACTAAAGAATTTTTAGCTCAGGTTTTAAAAGAGCGCTTTAAGGTTTTAAAAACAAAAGAACATCAAAATTCAGAAATAGCAATTTCCAGGACGATTTTAAATGACTTAAAGCCAGAACATCAAATTTTTATAGTTGAAATGGGAGCTTACAATAGGGGAGGGATCAAATTACTTTGTGATATTGCAAAACCCAAAATTGGAATTTTAACAGGTATAAATGAGCAGCATCTATCAACCTTTGGCTCTTTAGAAAACATTATTAAAACAAAATTTGAACTAATTGAAAGCCTGCCCCGTAGTGAGAGCGGAAGCTCTCTACTTCGGGGTTTGCCAGAGGACGGAATAGCGTTTTTCAATGGAAAAAATAAGTATTGTAGAGAGCTTTATAAAAAGACCCCGAAGCAGCGAAAATTCGCTACGGGGCAGGCAAAAATCAAAAAAATTCTTTATGGTCAAAAAGTAAAAATTCGGGGTTTTGAAAATATTGAAGGAGTAAAAGCTGTAGCTAAAGAATTAGGAATGACAGAAGAGGAAATTTCCAGGGCTTTAAAGAAGATTAAAAATAAATTTCCGGGAATTGAAGAAAAGAAGGGGATTTTAGGTTTTAAAATTTTAGATGCTACTTATTCAGCAAATCCTGACGGCGTAATAGCTCATTTGGAGTATCTAAAAACTCTTTCTGGAAAAAAGGTAATTGTCCTTCCTTGTTTAATCGAACTAGGAGATGCGGCAAAAAAGGTTCATCAAAAAATAGGCCAAAAAATTGGTAAAGTTTGTGACCTGGCAATAATTTGTACTAAAGATTATTTTAAAGAGATAAAAGAAAAAGCAGTCAAAAATGGAATGCAACCTGAAAATATTTTGTTTTTAGAAAATTCAGAAGAGATTTTCGCAAAAATTAAAAGTTTCTGCCAAAAAGGAGATTTAATTCTTTTAGAAAGTAGGGTACCCAAAAAGTTAATTGAATTATTAACCCAAAAATCCTCTAATTTTGACGGCCGTCAAAAACACGGTATTAATAAAAATGGGCCAATTTTCACTTCTTTATCTCCAAATACTGAAAAAGATGACATTCTTTTAGCTTTGAGATTGATTTTCCAACCTAAAAAATGGAAAAAAGGAAAAGAACCTCAAAGATTAGAAGAAGAATTTAAGAAGTATTTAAGAGTAAAGTATGCTTTTTCTTTTAATAGTGGCAGAGCAGCTTTTTTGGCAATTTTAGATGCGTTAGGAATAAAAGAAGGAGATGAGATTTTATTGCAAGCTTTTACTTGTAATTCAGCTATAACTCCAATTTTAGAAAGAAAAGCAAAACCTGTTTTTGTTGATATTGATGAAACATTAAATTTAGACCCAAAAGATCTTCAAAAGAAAATTACTCAAAAATCAAAAGCTGTAATGGTCCAACACAATTTCGGTTTTCCAGCTAAAATAGAGGAAATTTCAAAAATTTCAAAAGAACATAATTTATTTTTAATAGAAGACGCTGCTCATTCTTTGGGAGCAAAATACTCGCCCCCCCACCAAAGTTTTGGTGTGGGGGTAAAGAAATATTGTGGTACTTTAGGAGACGTTGCCTTTTTTTCTTTTGGAAGAGATAAAATAATTTCTTCTGTATTTGGTGGGATGGCAGTTACTAATGATGACAACTTAGCGAAAAAGATAAAAAAAATTCAGGAAAAACTAAATTATCCTTCGAATTTTTGGATCTTCCAACAATTATTACATCCAATTTTAACAAACTCTCTCATAATTCCTATTTATGGTCTAAGTAATACTTTGGGGAGAATGATTTTGGGAGCTTTTCATAAACTTTCGATTTTATCTAAATCTGTCCCTAAAGAAGAAAAAAGAGGTAAACTCTCTAAAAATTTCCCAAAAAGACTTCCCAGTGCTTTGGCTATATTAGCCCTAAATCAATTTAAAAAATTAGAGAGGTTTAATGAACACCGAAGAGAAATTGCCAAATTTTATCAAAAAGAATTAAAAGAGACAAATTTCATTCTTCCTTTTAAGGGATCTGAAAAAAATATCGTTCCAACTTTTATGCGCTTTCCGATTTTAGTTAAAGAGATTGACACTGATGAAATTTTAAAAAAAGCTAAAAAAGAGAAAATTTTCTTAAATGATGGTTGGCGAAAAAGCCCAGTAGTTCCTCCAGATACCAATTTAGATAAAATGAAATACAAATTAGGCTCTTGCCCTAAAGCAGAAAAGGTAGCCCAAAATATTATCAATTTACCCACACATATTAACATCTCAAAATTCAAAGCCCAAAAAATTGTTAATTTTCTTAAAAATTATGGAAGTTAAAGAAATTAAAGATAAAAAAACTTGGGAAGATTTTCTTTTAAAGTGTGAAGAAAAGACCTTTTTACAATCATGGAATTGGGGAGAATTTCAAAAGAGAATGGGTAATAAAATTTGGCGACTCAGTATTTTCGAGAATGGGGGAGACCCGATCTCCACCGCCTTAGTTGTAAAAATAGTGGCTAAAAGAGGAAAATTTTTGTTTTTACCTCATGGGCCAGTAATCAAATCTCAAATCTCAAATCTCAAGTCTCAAATCTTAGAAGTTTTTTTAGAAAGGTTAAAAGAAATAGCTAAAGAGGAGAAAGTGGATTTTATTAGAGTTTCACCGATTTGGGAACGCAACAAAGAAAATATTGAAATTTTTAAAAAATTAGGATTTAGAGAAGGGCCAATACATATGCATCCTGAAGAAACCTGGCAGTTAGATATTAAAAAGCCAGAAGAAGAACTTTTGCTTCAAATGAGGAAAACCACTCGTTATTTAATAAGAAAAGCTCAAAAAAATAAAGACATTGAAATTTCAAAAAGTCAGGACTTAAAAGACATTGAAATATTTGAAAATTTGTATTTAACTACTGTGAAAAGACAACATTTTGTACCTTTTTCTTTAGATTATCTGAAAAACGAGCTTTTAGCTTTCAAGGGAGATAATCAAATTTCTATTTTTTTGGGAAAGTACAAAGAAGAGATTGTTTGTGGAGGAATTTTCGTTTTTTGGCAAAACTTAGCTTTTTATCATCATGGTGCCTCTTTGCTAAAATATCCAAAAATTCCAGTTTCTTATCTTTTACAATGGGAGGCAATAAAAGAAGCTAAAAGAAGAGATTGTGAGTTTTTTAATTTTTGGGGAATTGCTCCAGAAAAATCTCCTCCTTCCCATCCTTGGGCAGGCCTTACTTTATTTAAAATGGGATTTGGAGGCGAAAGAATAAAATATGTAAAAACTCAAGATTTACCTCTTTCAAAAAAGTACTGGTTAAATTTCTTAATAGAGAAAATAAGAAAGAAAAAAAGAAGATTGTAATTCAAATGAGAAATAAATTTAAAAGGAGACATCAAATAAAAAGAAAAAAACCACTTTTTAAAAATAGGTTTTTTTTATCTTTGATTTTGGCATTCTTTCTAATTTTAGCTCTATCATATTTTCTCTTTTTTTCCCAAGCTTTCCAAGTTAAAGAAATTAAAATAAATGGCATTGAGAAATTATCAGAAAAGGAGATTTTGGCTTTAATTCAAAAAACCCTAAAAAGAAAAATTTTGTTTTTTACTACAAAGAATATTTTTTTAGCGCCCCTTTCTGAAATAAAAAAAGAAATTTTTCAAAATTTTCCAATCGTGAATAGTGTAGAAATAAACAAAAAACTTCCTCAAACTTTAGTTTTTAAAATCTCAGAGAGAAAACCTATAGCAATTTTTTGCCAAGCAGAGAAATGTTTTTCAATAGATAAAGAGGGGGTTGTGTTTGAAGAAAATTTTTCAAAAGATTTTGTTGAAATCGAAAATAAAAAAGATATATCTCCAGTAAAAATTGGCGAAAAGGTTATCGCAGAAGAAGAACTTTCTAAAATCTTAGAAATTCAAGAGAACTTAGAAAAGGATTTAGAAATCTCTGTTCAAAAATTTATTATTTTGCCAGACCGGCTTACAGTAGAATTTAAAGAAGGGTGGAGAATTTTTTTAGACTTAAAAGCAAATATAAATTGGCAACTTTTAAAACTTAAGGTTGTTTTAGAAGAAAAAATCCCTCCAGAAAAAAGGGAAAAATTAGATTACATTGAATTAAGATTTGAGAATTTAGCTCCCTACAAGTATAAA
>JAGHBK010000074.1 GCA_021161025.1 bacterium
AAAAATATGTTAGCAGTAATAAAAACGGGTGGTAAGCAGTATTTAGTATCACCTGGTCAAAAAATAAAAATTGAAAAAGTTGAAGTTGAAGAAGGAAAGGAAATCACCTTCAAAGATGTTTTATTAGTGAAAAAAGGTAAAAAGTTAGAAATTGGGACACCTTTGGTAAAAAAAGCAAAAGTAATTGGAAAAGTCATAAAACAAGATAGAGGAAAAAAAATAATTGTTTTCAAATATAAAAGAAAAACTCGCTATAAAGTAAAAAAAGGACATAGACAACCCTTTACAGAAGTAAAAATACTAAAGATAGAAGCTAATTAATCACCCTCGCAGAAAGGAAATTAGATAATCTGCTAGTTTCTTTCCTGCGGAGGTGATGTGAATGAAACCTATAATATTATTTGAAAGTCTCTACTCTTTCAAAAGAAGAGATAAGATAGAAAAAGACAGACCTCGATTGGAGAGGTTGTTAAAAACGAGATTAAAGACAGAAATAGATGAGTTTATGTTAGATGGAGAAAAAATGGTGAAAGTAACATGGATCCCTCTAAAATAGCACTTTTACAATAAGGTGGGTTAAATGAGGACCAGGTACGAATTAAGACTAAGAGAAATCTTAGTTCAGGGAGAAGAGGCATTAATCATTTCTAGGGCATTGCGAGTTGCATTCAGGAACAACCATCCTAAAAGGATAAAGATCAAAATATCGAGAAACCAAATTATTAGAATCGAAGAGGATAGAAGAAAGATTAATTTCGAAAAGCTGATCCCCGCTGCTCTCAACGTCCTTAAAGATCTTGATGAACACCTTACAAAAAAGCAAAAAATAAATGCAGTAGCTAGTTTTATTAATCAATTTCGTAAAAAACAATAACCCACCACCATATTTTTTAAAATAATTAACCAGCCATCTGGCTGTTTTTTTATTCTTGACTTCTCAACCAACCTTGATAAATCTTTAATAAAAATGTATAATAAGCAAGTTTTTGAACAATTACAAAAGGAGGTGAAAGATTGTGGGAGTACAAATACCGAAACCGTCAAGAAAGTTAATAGCGATAGCTATAATAGCTTTCATGACAAATATGGTGCTGGCTGGTGGTATGCTGTGTTTGGTAGTAGCTAACCAGAACAAAGATACTCAGTTAACACTTAATTATTTCTTGTTTTTGCAATCTCAGCAAGTAGAGGAGTTACCGCCGCTATACATACCGAATTCTTACGAAGTCTATGATTGGCTGATACGCCAAGATGACACAGACAAACTTCAATACAATGATACTTTTACTTGCGGAGATTTCAGTATGACCTTGATAGAACATATGAGAAAACAGGGCTGGCGTGGGCTCATGGTGTTTATGGAGTTTGACTATTACGAAGAAAATCCCTCAGGGTCTCCTGATTATTACGGAAACTGGGGGCATGCCTTTGTAGCAATCGAGTGCAGTGACGGCATTTGGTTCATAGAGCCACAGACAGATGGAATGTGGTTCTGGCGGAATTCTACTCATGACCATTTGGATGTATGGGAAGTAGTCTGGCACTGGACCTGTTATAACAAATGTGCCTTTGCAAGGCACCAGGCAGTATATATTAGCGATACCGGCAATCCAGGTGATATATTTATCCAGCACATTAACAGAATGGCATAATGGTCAACTTCAATTAAAGAGAATATTACTTTAGAAATTCTTTCTTTTTTTAAACCTCATTTTCATCGAGGTTTTTGTAATAATCGAAGTAATTGAAGCAATAACCAAAATCGGATTTCAATTAAAGTAATAGCTAAACTGAATTCGGAAATGTACAATACAAACTTGATAAGTATTTAAACTTGACAAATATTTGAATAACGGATATATTAAAAAATCAGTTCTTTGACAAAGCCTTGCCCCCTAAATTTGGGAAAGGTGCCTTTAAGGCACACTAAATAATAAATAAGGAGGAAAAAGAGTGAAGAAGGAAATTTTGGCCCTAGGGATAGCTTTGATCCTGGTAGGGATCCCTCTCACAACGGCTCCTCTGTGGCTTCAGAGTACTAATTTTTTCCCAGTACCCATCAGCACCATAGACTACACATTGATCGATGAGAAATACTGGAATCTTCCAATATCAACAAACGACATCGTTTACGCCTCGCCACCGAGTTATTGGTGGGAAGAGTACAGTTACTTCAGGGTTGAGTGCTACTTTGCCCCAGGGGATTTCATTGACATTTACGTGATGACAGAATATCAATTTAATTACTGGTGTGCATATCAATTCCCAGATCCTCCCATCGCCTACAAAGAATTCCATTCACAAGTGAATTCGTTCACTTATGAATGGAAGCCAGGAGACCATTCTTATATACTGTTTTACAACCCCTCACCAAATCCTTCCTATTTAGACAGAGTGAGACTTTACGGCGGAAACCCAGCCACTCATTGGATGTTACTTCCCTATAAAACTACCGCACCAGCTGCCTTGGGTATAGCTGGTCTCGGTATTGCAATGATGGCAGGTGGCGCAGTAATAGCAGTGGTACTAGGACGAGAGGAAGTTGTTCCTCAACCCCCAAGTGAACCTCAGACAGGTGGCCCGCCGGGAGAGCCGAGGGGAGGGCCTCCAAGCGAAGGACCTCAAGAATGGACTTAAGTGAAATTCAAAGTCAATCAACCTCCTGTATCACTTCTAATCACCTCGCTTTTTAGAGGAAGGGTCTCTTTTAGAGACCCCTTTTTAAATAATCGAAGATAAGTTTTAATTAATCTTTTTCCATATCAATTTAAAAACTATAACAAAAATTTTATCAATGCAAAAATTCTACGATCGTAGAATTTTTGCAATACCAAAAACTTGACAAATATTTAAATTTATGCTATGCTTGGAATAGTACACAAAAAGAGGTGATATAAGTGATAAGAATGATGAAGAGAATTATTAAAAAAATTGTTAGTTGGAGTTGGGTAAAGTTTTCCTCCTTCTTCACTTCGAAGTCCACCTCATCGAAGTTCACCTCAGAGGTGCCTGAAGAGATTCCCCACGAGGTGGTGGAGTCTCAACAAGCTGGAGAAATGGTTCTCCAGCTTGTCAGGGGGGAAAGAGAGAGTTTCAGCACCTCAGAGGTGCTAAACCTCTCACCAACGGGGAGGTTAACCCTGCTTGCCTCCCTCCAACTAGCATTGGAGGGAGTGAGAGGCAACCTCTCCCCTCCAGAAAACGAGTATTTCAAATCTCAATCTCAAAGCCCCGGGGTCAGAGAAAGGCTCCAGAGGGCGATTGAGATTGTCTCTTTATACCTCTAAGGGTTTTTTCAAACCCTCCTTTTTTATTTTACACCTCTTTAAAGATTTATTTTCTTCCTTTGAGTGCTTCTTTAAGAGTTTGTTCATCGGCGTATTCTAATTCTCCTCCGATTGGTAATCGTCTACCTAAACGAGTAATCTTCTTTCCAAAGGGTTTTAAGACTCTTTCCAAATATAAAGCAGTAGCCTCACCTTCAACCGTAGGATTGGTAGCCAAAATAATTTCTTGAATTTTTGGGTCTTTTTGGATTCTTTCTTTTAATTTGCTAATTCTCAATTTTTTAATATCTTCTTTTTTTAGTTTTGAAACTGTCCCTCCTAATATAAAATAAAGGCCTTTGTATTTTTTTGTTTTTTCTAATGCCTCCAAATCTGTCTCTTTCTCTACAATGCAAAGCAAACTTTTATCTCTTTGAGGGTTTTTACAAATTTCGCAAATTGATCCTTCTCCCTCAAAAGGTTTAAAACAGAGAGAACAATATTTTACATTTTTTTTAAGTCTTTCAATAGCTTTTATTAACTCTTCAATTTCTTCTTTTCTTTTTCTTAGTAAATAAAAAACAAAGCGAGCGGCAGTTTTTGGTCCTACTGTTGGGAAGCGAGAGAATAGCTCAATAAGTTTTTGAATAGAGGGGCTATACATTTTCTTCAAATCTTTTTTCTAAATTCCTGAACTTTACAGTATTTTCATCAAAATATAATTCTGCTTTTCCAACAGGTCCATTTCGATGTTTGGCAACAATAATATCAGCAATATTTTTTCTCGTAGTATCTGGGTTATATCTATCCTCACGATAAATGAATAAAACTACATCTGAGTCTTGTTCTAAACTTCCACTTTCACGTAAGTCGGCTAATCTAGGAATTTGAGGAGACCTCTGTTCTACTGCTCGAGAGAGTTGAGAAAGTGCCAAAACCGGTACATTTAATTCTCGAGCTAATGCTTTTAGAGATTTAGAAATTTCTGTTATTTGTCTGACCATTGAATCTGTGGTATGTCTTGGTTCTAATAATTGTAAATAATCAATCACCACTAACCCTAACCCTCTTTGAGCTTGTAATCTTCGAGCCATCGCCCTTATCTGTAAGACATTAAGACCAGGTGTATCATCTATATAAATTGGAGCTTTAGCTAATACATCTAAAGCATGACGAATTCTTACAAAATCATTATCCTCTCCCTCTGCAGAAAGTCTTCCAGTTCTTAACCTCCAAAGGTCTATATTTCCTTGGGCGGCAATTAATCTATCTACTACTTGGTCTCTGGACATTTCTAAAGAAAATATTCCAACCGGTATATTTTTAGAAATGGCAATATTGGCGGAAATATTTAAAGCCAAAGATGATTTTCCTAAACCCGGTCTTGAGGCTAAAATTATCATATCTGATTTTTGAAGTCCTCCCAAAAGATTGTCTAATTGCACAAATCCTGTAGGCAACCCTCTAATCCCCCCTTTTTGTTTTGACAGATTATCAATTCTTTCAAAAGCCTCTTCTAATGCTTCTTTTACTGGTAAGAAATTTTCACTAAGATTTCTTTGAGCAATACTAAAAATTCTTTTTTCTGCTTTATCTAAAACAATATCTATGTCTTCTGTTTCATCATAGGCTAAAAGTTCAATTTCATGAGAGGCTTCAATTAAGTCTCTAAGAAATCTTTTTTGCTGAACAATTTTTGCATAATTTATAACATGACGAGCAGTAGGGACGCAATTAACTAATTCTGTAAGATAGGCACTACCTCCAACTTCTTCTAAGGTTTTTCTTTCTTTAAGACGATTAGAAAGAGAAAGTAAATCTATTGGTTCTCCTTTTTCAAATAAATCTAAAGCTGCTCTATAGATTTCTTGATGGGATTTTTTATAAAAATCATCTGGTAAAAGAAAATCTGCCACTTTATAAATTGCTGATTTATCAATCATTAGACAACCCAACAAACTTTTTTCAGCTTCTATGTTTTGGGGTGGGAGTTTTTCTGTAATTTCCTCTGCCATACTACTTAACTTTAACAAAAGCAAATTAAATTGGCAACTCCTAAACATTTTGTTAGAATTTATTGATATGAAAGTTGCCTTAATTACTTTTCATTCATTTTTTCAAGAAGGGGGAGTAAAAAGACATATCTTAAGCTTACACAAAGAATTTAAAAAAAGAGGCATTAAAACTAAAATCATAGTTCCTAAAAGAAAAAGGTCAGAAAATTATGGACCGGATGTTTTATTTTTAGGAAAATCTTTTCCAGTAAATTTTGCTGGCACCCAAGGGGATTTTTGTGTTAGCTTTAACCCTCTCACCATAGAAAAAACTCTTAGAAAGGAAAAATTTGACATATTGCACTTTCACAATTTCGTTTTACCTTTAGCAGACCAAATTTTAGAAAGATCTAAATCTCTTAATATTTTAACCTTTCATGCCAACTTAGAGAAAAGTAAATTTTTAAAAAGATCTTTTGAGCTTTTTTCTCCTTTACTTTTGCAAAAAATTAATGGAATTTTAACTGTTGCTCCTTTCCAACTTAAATATTTCAAAAAATTTAAATGCCCCAAAAAGGTAATTCCTAATGGTATAGATTTAGAA
>JAGHBK010000057.1 GCA_021161025.1 bacterium
ATAAGAAATTCATCTTGGGTATACCCCCCTCTAAATATATAGTGAGTAGCAGGGTGGGGTAAAATCTGATATAATAATTTTAAGCTTGTGAACTTAAATCTGGGATATAAATATACTCCGTTTGTCGCTGAATAATAGTTCTAACATTGCTCACAATACGGAGCCATACAAAAGCACCCGTCAAGAAGACGGATGCTTTTGTATTTGTTTTGCAAGTGTAGGATTCGAACAAAAAGAGAGAAATACTTTTTTCTGTATTTTGAAGGTAATGAGAGCGCAGATTTATCGAGGTGATGCCAAAAGGCGAGAGTCCGAAATCCAGGTTTGAATTAAAGATGTTTTAAGATCCGATGTCAAAACGTTAACTAGTGAATTGACAGATTTTATAAAAGGATGTTAAATATTAATACAAATAAAAAAGGAGGTAAAATGGAAAAGAGAGATTTTGAAAAACAGATGTATGATTTGAAAAGAAAAATAAAAGAGGCAAAGGATCTGATAAAAGTTTTGACAGATTCAGAGAAAAGGACCGAATCGGAAGTGATACGCGGTATATTGGAGTTTATTGTTGAGGGTTTTACTGAAAGTCATTGCGGTCCTTCGTTTGTTAACGGGATTGCCAGGAATGAAGGGATAAAGAAAATAGTTAAAGAGCTTAATAATTTACAAGAAGAGTGTGTTTTTCAGGACGAATATGAAGTGACATACAAGGAAAAATCTTAATAAATGGCCGTCTTGCTAAGCAAGGCGGTTATTCTTAACCAAATAAACTTCGAGCGGTTAGTTAGGAATATTTCATATTAGCAATAACCGTTCGTTGTTAACCAGTCTGGTCATAGTCAAGATGATCCTGAACACTTTTAGAGCAATGAAAGATCTCTGGAAGATCTGTCAGACGGTCTAAAATTAAGATTGGAAATAAGCAAAACTCTTGAGGAGTCTCATAACCTAAGGATTTTATTTTTGGTAAGGGGTTAAATCTTGTAATTCTATATGAGGTCTAACAATATTGTAAACCTTCTGCCACCATTGACCGGCTTTAATAAATTGAATCTCAGATTTAATCTTCAAGAGATAAGGAATGCAGAACTCATAATCATCTGTCTGATGCGACCTCTCCACAAAAGGATTATCTTCAGGATGACCCTTTCTGATGATTTTTCTCTCCACCCCTAATAGTTTCCAGAAATCTTGACAGGTTCTTTCAAAAGCGCCTAATTGAGCCGCATTAAATTCTGTCCCCCATCTGATCAATTAGTGATTTAATGATTAAAACCAAAACTTCTTAACTACCAGATAACCATCTTGCCAAAAACCTGACCACAGGCCCAATCTCTAGAATATGACCAAGCTAAAAATCTAATTCTGGTTACTGGGCCAATAATAGTCCATTGCCATTTAGGAATAAAAGAAGAATTTAGAACATGTTCATAGATTTCTTTAGGTAAGGTCTTTTTATCAGCAATTCTCTTGGTATCCATTTCTAATTGTTCAAAAGGAAGAACTCCGTCCCATCGATATTTAATTCTTGAATACTCTCTTCTGGCTCTCTTTTTCTTTCTAGTTAACTTTTTAACTTTCAATATATTGCCAATAATTGATTCTGGGATTAAAAAATTGTCTCTGATAGCCATATACCATCTTAATCTCCTTTTGCCAAAGCCAGTTTCTTTTCTCCTTTTGATAATTAAATCAATAATTTTTTGAGAAATAGTCTTAGGATGAGGAGTTTTAGGAGTATGAGTTTTATCAGCTAAATTTCCTTGTTTTTCTTTCTCTAAGGCTAAATAGATTGTATTCCTTGAGCATTTCATCTCTTTGGCTATTTTCTTAATGTTTCCTTGATTAAACCTTAGATTCTCCAAGAGAGTTTTTCTGGCAAATTCTTCTCCGGTCTTTCTTTTGAGCATAGCGTAAGATTGTGATATGATGGTCATAGTAGGAAGCTAAGTCTTTAATTTGGTTAAAGATGTTTCGACCTTTAACCTTAATTTTAGACCGCTTCCTACTTTTATTCCAGGCTGTCTTTATTTTTTTAAGAGCTTCTGCTCTGTTCAGATAAAAGTGTTCAGGATCATTATAGCCAAGAGAAAGAAAAAATTGACAAATTTATAAAACGATGGTAAACTATAAAAGCACTTTTACAACAGAATTAGAATGAGAAATAAATAATGCTTAGACAGGCCGGAGTTTACCTAGTTAAATAGTCTGCAAGGCGGAATTTAACAGGGTTCTCAAAATAATATAACCCCAGCACCAGTTTTGCGAGATAATCGTACGGCAGCGCACTCCTTCGAAGGTCTTATTCAAACACAGTGCTGCGAGAATTAAACTTGGATTAGTAAGATAAGTAAATCAATTGAGATTTAGAATAGCAAAATTAATGTGGGTTTCTCAAAAAAAAGTTATCCCCATGCGGAGCAGGGTTCTTAAAGTTGTAACAAAATCAGAGATTTGGGCAATTTTGAAAAAGGAGGGAAAAATGGAAAAATTTATTATTCCTGTTTTAGCGGCATTTTTTGTCCAACTTTTTAAGTTTATTAAAGATAAAATAAGGAGTAAGAGAAGTAAAGAGTTTATTAAATGGAAAGATTTTTTAACTAGGGCAGGAGGAATGCCTTCAACTCATGCTACGTTTGTTTCCGCTCTTTCCATAGGAATTGGTTTTTCAGAAGGTTTTAATTCGTCTATATTTGCTGTTTGCGCAATTTTTTCTTTGATTGTTATTGCGGATGCTGTTAGTTTACGAAAAAACGTAGGAGAACAGGCGAAAAGATTGAATAAAATCCAAAAATATTTATTTGTAAAAACTGGACATCTAGGATCAAAATTACCTGAAAGGATAGGACATTCTTTTTTAGAAGTTTTAGTTGGTGTCATAATAGGAACAGGATTTGCTTTAGTTGCTCGTTATTTTACGCAACTTTTCTAAACATTAAGTCCGCTTATAAATTTTAAGCGGACTTTTTTAATTGTTCCACGTGGAACAATTCGTTATTTTTAGTTAAAATTAGCCAAGCTTAATAAAAAATCGTGTTTTTAAAACACGATTTTTTAATTTAGCGGACAAAAAGTTTAACTTTCTGTCTAATTTTTCTTACCTAAATTGTAAATTTTACTGTCTATGTACCTGATTATACAAAAGGTTAATAATAGAGGATACAATACAT
>JAGHBK010000070.1 GCA_021161025.1 bacterium
AGTTAACGGGTTAACGGGTTTTCAATGTTATAATTTCGAAATCCGAAATTCGAAACAATAACCAAAATCCAAATGTTCAAAATACCCACCCCCTCCTATTTCCTCCCCCTCCCAGAGGGAGGGGGAGGATTAAGGTGGGAGAGGGATATTCTTTTTGAATTTTGAATTGTCATTTTGAATTTTGATTTTTTAATATTGAACTCGTGAACTCGTTAATAAATAATAAAACAATAAATTAGATTTGTCATTTGACATTTGAAATTTGGCATTTAGAGTTTGTTTGGGGTTTTGAATTGTTATTTTACTTTACATGTCAAGTTATTTAAATAGGTAAATGAAATTGAAAATTGATTTTTTAGAAGGATTAATTAAAATTGAAAAATAATTCTTAAAACTAAAAAAATTTTGATTGCAAAAAACTTATAGATGCAAGTTTATTTATAAGAAATGTTAAAAAATGATAGTATTACAACTTTTAATTAATGGATTAATTGCCGGAGCAATTTATGCTTTGGTTGCTTCGGGGCTTGCTTTAATTTATTCTGTTTGTAAATTTGTTCATTTTGCTCATGGAGCCACGATTGCTTTCTCGGCTTATTTTTTATATTTTCTTTTTTCAAATCTTGGCTTAAGTTTTGGTTTTAGCGTGATTTTGGCAATTATTTTTGATTCTCTTTTTGGTTATGGAATGAATTTTTTTGCTTATAAGCAATTTAGAAAAAGAAAAGCATCTTCTACTGCTTTACTTATTGCAAGTTTTGCTTTGCTTATCTTTTTTGAATCTTTGATTTTGCTTTTGTTTGGTGCTGATGTAAAGACAATCGGCTTCATTAAAATCACAAAGGGTTTAGAATTTTTTGGTGCAATAATTACACCGCTTCAGATTTTTATTGTTTTGACTTCTTTTATTTTGTTTATCTTGCTTTTCTTTTTTATGAAAAAAACAAAAATTGGAAAAGCAATGAGAGCGGTGGCTGATAATAAAGAGGTGGCTGAGATCGTGGGTATTTCTTCTGAAAGGATTTACTCTTGGGCTTTTATTATTGGTTCAGCAATTGCCGGGATAGCAGGAATTTTAGTTGGTTTAGAACAAAATCTTGAGCCAATGATGGGAACTAATTTGATGATTAAAGGATTTACAGGCGTTATTATTGGAGGTATTGGTTCTGTTCCTGGAGCAATTCTTGGTTCTTTTTTATTAGGTTTTGCCGAAAACTTTGGAGTTTGGTTTTTGCCATCTGGTTATAAAGACGCTATTGCTTTTATAATTTTATTTATTTTTCTTTTATTTCGTCCCCAAGGAATTCTTGGCTTCAGAAAGCAGATTCAAGATTAAATCCAAACTATGGAAGGTTACTTAATTCATTTATTAATTTTAATCGGAATCTATTTAATTTTGGCAATCTCTTTGCAATTAGCAGTAGGATTTACAGGACTTTTAAATCTTGGTCATATTGCTTTTTATTGTATTGGGGCTTATACTTCAGCTTTGCTTGCTTTAAATAATTTTCCTTTTTGGCTTTGTTTTTCTTTAGCAGGAATTGTGGCGATGCTTTTTGGTTTTTTACTTTCTATTCCGACCAATAAACTTAAAGGAGATTATCTTGCTTTGGCAACAATGGGTTTTTCTTTTGTTATTTATGCAGTTGTTTTAAATTGGACTTCTTTAACCAGAGGTCCATTGGGGTTGCCTGGTATTCCAAAACCAAGTTTATTTGGGATTAGTTTTTCAAATAATTTTAGTTTTCTGATTTTAACCGCAATTATTGCCTTAATTTCTTATTTAATTGTTAAAAAAATAACTATTTCTCCTTTTGGAAAAGTTTTAGAGGCGACAAGAGATGATGAATTAGCCACAAGAGTTTTAGGTAAGAATACTTTTAAAATAAAAACTTACGCTTTAGGAATTTCAGCCTTTTTTGCCGGAATTGCTGGAAGTTTGTATTCCCATTATATTACCTTCATTGATCCTTCTTCTTTTACTCTTTTACAACTTATTCCGGTATTGTGCATCGTGATTATTGGAGGGTTGGCTTCTTTAAAAGGAACTATTTTAGCAACAATTATTTTAGTTTTACTGCCCGAGCCTCTAAGGTTTATTGGCTTTCCTTCCTCAATTGTTGGTCCGGCAAGACAAATGATCTATGCTTTAATTTTACTTTTAATTTTACTTTATAAACCAAAGGGATTTTATGGGAAAGTGGAATTGGAATAAATCCAAAATTCAAAATTACAAATTTCAAATAAATTACAATGACCAAAATTCAAAATTCAAAATAATATGATTTAGAAGAAAGAACACTTAAATTTGGAAGGAAAATTATTTATTAGATTATGCAAGGCTCTTCCCAAAAATACCATAAATTTTAGATTAATTAATCAGGTTATTCGCTCAGGGGCATCAATGGGTGCCAATTATAGAGAATCTAATGAAACAGAAACAAAAAAAGATTTTAAATTTAGAATTAGAACTTGCCGCAAAGAGGGTAAAGAAACCATTTATTGGCTTAATTTAATTATAGAAGCCAATCCTGATTTTAAAGAAGTAATCACTCCTTTATTAAAGGAAACAACGGAACTGGTGAAAATTTTTGCAGCAATTTTAGAAAAGTCAAAATAGTTTTGAATTTTGAATTTAGAATTTTGAATTTGTTTAGAATTTGGTGCTTTGAATTTTGAATTTTATGAATAAGATATGCTTAAATGTGTAAATCTTAAAAAATATTTTGGAGGAGTAAGAGCAGTAGATAATTGTAGTTTTGAAGTTAAAGAAAATACTATTACTGCTTTAATTGGTCCAAATGGTTCTGGAAAAACTACTATTTTTAATTTAATTTCTGGAATTTTGAGAGCAGACGAGGGAAAAATTTTCTTTAAAATAAATTTCAAATCTAAAATTACAAATTCCAAATTCCAAATAAATTACAATGACCAAAATTCAAAATCCAAAACTACAAATTTTCAAAATTCAAAAGTTAATTATTTAGAGATTACTAATCTTGCTCCTGAAAAAATTTCAAATCTTGGCATTTCTCGGCTTTTTCAGCAATCAAGATTATTTGAGAATCTTACGGTTAAAGAAAATTTACTTTTGGCTTTAGATAATGAAGATACCAAGTTTTGGAGAAATTTGCTTGGACTTAATAAAATCACCAAAGGAAAGGAAGGGAAAGTAAAAGAAATGCTAAATCTTGTGGGAATGGGAAAATTTGAAAATAAACTTGCAAGAGAGTTAAGTTATGGTCAGAAAAGATTAGTTGAGTTGACAAGAACAATTTTAAATCCCCACAAATTTTTAATGTTAGATGAGCCAGTAGCAGGAGTGAATCCAAAATTAAGAGAAAAAATAAAAGAGATTTTATTAAAACTTAAAAATCAAGGAGAGACAATTTTATTAATTGAACATGATATGAATTTTACTTTAAAAGTTTCTGATTGGGTAATTGTAATGGAAAAAGGTAGGGTTATTGCCGAAGGCAAACCAGAAGAGATAAAAACCAATCCCAAAGTTTTGGATGCTTATTTGGGAGAATAAAACAGATCTAGGATTAAAAATTAAGGTTGAAAGATTAAAGATTTCAGATTAGAGAAACAACTTAAATTCTATAACTTAC
>JAGHBK010000030.1 GCA_021161025.1 bacterium
TCTCAAAGGACCGCAGAATTCCCCACCGAGTAATTCTGCTTAGTCCTCGCTCGCTCGTCGCCAAAAGGCGACACCATGGTCGCTCGCTGCGGATGTCCTTTGAGAAAGTTGCCTCACTTATTTGTTCGTATATTCGTAAAGATTCGTAATTTCGTAGAGTCATGGGCAAGAAACGTATTGCAGTACAAACTAAAGAAGAGCTATTAAAAGAGAAAGAAAAGATAGAACAAAAACTTCGTAAAGACATTAAAGCCCCTAAGAAAGCAAAAGAGGGAAGACTTTATATTTCATCCTCTTATAATAACACTATCTTGACCTTAACAGATCCAAAAGGGAATGTATTGTATTGGACTTCAGCAGGAGCTATTGGTTTCAAAGGAACAAAAAAAGGGACACCTTTTGCTGCATCAAAAGCGGCCGAGGCTATGGCAGTAGCTATTAAAAAACTTAAAATTGAAAAGATAGATATTTTTGTGAAAGGTATTGGTGGAGGAAGAGAATCAGCAATTCGACAACTTGGGGCACAAGATTTAAACATTACATCAATAACAGATGTTACTCCTATTCCTCATAATGGTTGTCAACCAAGGAAACCAAGGAGAGTATAAAAATATGGTAGATGCGAAATGTAAAATTTGTCGGAGATTAGGAGAGAAGCTTTTTTTGAAGGGAGAAAAATGTTTATCTCCTAAATGCCCAATGGTAAGAAAACCTTACCCCCCTGGTCAAAAAGGCAAAAGAAGAAAGGGAGGGATTTCTGAATATGGAAGAGAATTAAGAGAAAAACAGAAGTTGAAAAACTGGTATCATTTAAAAGAAAGGCAGTTTGCAAGATATGTAAGAGATGCTCTTGAGAAACGAGGTAAAGTGGAAGATGCAGGGGTTCAGTTAATTCAAACATTAGAGAGAAGATTAGATAATGTAGTTTTTAGATTGGGATTTGCTACTTCTCGAAGCCAAGCTAGACAATTAGTTTCCCATGGTCATTTCTTGGTCAATGGTAAAAGTGTGAATATCCCTAGTTTCTTAGTTAAGAAAGGAGATAAGATTAAAATAGATCCTAGTTCTGTCAAAAAAGCTATTTTCAAAAATCTCCTCACAACTTTAAAGAAACATAATGTGCCAAGCTGGTTAAGTTTGGATATTAAAAATTTAGAGGGGGAGGTTAAAGGTCTACCAACATTTGAAGAAGCTGCACCTCCTGTAGAGGTGTCGGCAATATTTGAGTTTTATTCAAGATAAAAAAATATGTTACCACTACCAAAACAACCTAAAATTGTAGAAAAAAAAGGAAACTTTGCTCGTTTTGAAATAGAAGCTCTCTATCCAGGATATGGAGTAACAATAGGGAATAGTTTAAGAAGGGTATTACTTTCTTCGCTTGAGGGAGCTGCTGTAACCCAAGTAAAAATTAAAGGAGTGTCTCATGAATTTTCAACAATCCCTGGGGTTTTAGAAGATGTAATTCTAATTTTACAAAATTTAAAACAAATGAGGTTTAAAATGTACAGTGCAGAACCTCAGATGGCGACTTTAAAAATAAAAGGTGAAAAAGAAGTCAAAGGTTCTGACTTTAAGTTTCCAACCCAGGTGGAGTTAGTTAATAAAGATTGTCATATTGCAACTTTAACTTCGAAGTCAGCAGAGCTCGAGATGGAGATCAAGATTGAAAAAGGTATTGGATATGTTCCTAGGGAGATAAGAAAAAAAGAAAAAGTAGAAGTAGGAATAATACTTTTAGATGCTATTTTTACGCCCGTGAAAAGGGTTTCTTTTAAGGTTGAAAATATGAGGGTGGGCGCAAGGACAGATTATAACAGGTTGTTCTTAGAGATTGAAACAGATGGTACCTTGACACCAGAAGAGGCACTCTCTAAAGCTTCTGAGATTTTGGTCTCGCATTTTTCACTAATTAAAGGAGCTTTTGAAAAAGAAGAGAAAAAAGAAGAAAAGAAAGAAGAAAAGAGAGGTATGGAAGAAAAACCTAAAACAAAAGAGAAGAAAACTAAAAAGAAAACAAAAGCTGAGAAAAAATAGTCTTGGTTATGAGAAAGCGAAAAAAAGGAAGAAAACTACATCGAAAAAGAGATCAGAGAAAGGCGTTACTAAAAGGGCTTTGCCGCAACCTTTTGTTATATGAAAAAATTCAAACTACCGAAGCTAAAGCTAAAGAGCTCTCTTCTTTAGTGGAAAAACTTATTACTAAAGCTAAACAAGACAATCTTTCTACTAGAAGATATCTGGGAAGATATTTTTCAAAGGATATTGTCCGAAAATTGGTTGAAGAGTTAGGTGAAAGATATAAGGAGAGACCTGGAGGGTATACAAGAATTATTAAGCTTGGACCACGGAGGTCGGACGGAGCTAAAATGGCAATTATAGAGTTAATAAAGAGTTAAAGGGTTATGGTTATGAAGCCCGTATTGTGAGACGTTAGAGGTTTAAGGTCTTTTTACTTAACCCTTAAACAATACCGGCATCGTAACCTTAACCGCTAAACATAACCTAAGTAATTATGATAGAGCGTAAAACTCACATTATCGATGCAACAGGAAA
>JAGHBK010000048.1 GCA_021161025.1 bacterium
ATCTTTTTCTTCTAATAATATTGATTTTCTTTTCTTTAAAATCATTTTTAAGAAAGCAACCGCAAATTCAGGAGGAAGAAGTTTCCCAATTTGTGCGACTTTTACGCTTGTTAGGGCTTTATCTTCTTTATGCCACCTAGAAGCTAAACCTGAAATTACAGCATAAAGTTTTGATGCTTTATCCTGATCTTCCTTGATTTTACTTAATTCATCTTTTGGATTTTCAATTATCTTATTTAGATCAATTTTCTGGGTTGTTTTACAAAAAGCTGTGAATCTTGCGGCTACTTCAGAACCAACACACCCTGCTACCAAAACAGAAAAGAGGTTTGAATTTTCTTTTTTATCCTTTATTAGATTACTGACAATTTCCCAAGTATAGGGGAAGGGGTTTGCTTTTCTGTCTAATAGCGTTTCATCCCATTTTATTGGAAATAAATCATCTGGATAGTTTTTTAAATAAGCAATAACCCTTGAATCACCGTCTTTATTCAATAAATAATCTATAACTTCATCTATTTCAGGTTCTACTTCATAATGACAGAATCTTCTTAATAAAGCTAACCCAGTGGAATTTACATTTGAGTAATCTTGTTCAGTATTGCTTGCAGCTACTCTCCAGAATGCATCTTTACCATCTTTATCCTTAAGACAAGGGATGTTTGAATATCTACCTTCTAAAATATACTGATAACAAGCGGCTCTCACAACATCATCAGCTAAATTTAATTCATCAAAGAATATTATTCCTTGTCCTTCCCTGGGAAGTTCTTGGGTTGGTACAAACTGAGTTTTTCTATTTTTTCCCTCTCCAATTAATTCTGGCATGCCTCTTAAATCCGGGGCATCGAATTGAGACAAAGGAATAATCTTAAGGGTGAAGTATTCTGGCCCGAATTCATCTTCAGAATACTTTAATCCTAATTCTTTTGCTTTTTCCTGTGCAAATTGACGAATAATTGAGGTTTTTCCAGAACTGGGCTTGCCCCAGAGATATAAAGGGACTCGAAGTGAATAAAATTCGGGTAAAATTTGTTTTAGAGTGCTTAAATTTACTTTTTCCATGGTTAAATATTAATTTAAATACTTAATAAAAATTGACCTTTTCTTAGCTATAAATTTTCTTTTAACCATTGTTGTTGTAATTTCCTTTGTTTCTCTGTTGTTTCTTCTATAAAACGTTGAATAGTCTGACGAATTAAAAACTCAACTTTTTCTGTTACTTTCTGTGGCAACCTTCTCCCATGGATTTCGGGTAATTCCTTTTTTATTATCTTTTTTATCTCTTCTTTAATTGTTTTCTCCTGTTTTTTCATAGTTGAAATTAAAAAAGGATAAATTAAATGGACCTTTTTTTAAGATTAATGCCTTAAATTTTCTAAACAATCTTGACACACTAATCTCTGATTTTCTTTTAGCAATTCAGTATAGAGATTTATAACTCGATATTTCTTTTCTTTGCAAAACGGGCAAATAAATTCTACTTTGGCTGAATATCTATACCTCTGATCTTCTTCTTTCAAGTATCTACTAGGAACTTCAAATAATCTAATGATTCTTACATTTGGGAGCTTCTGAAGCAAATTCTTGATATCATCTGTTATTTGTTCTTTATCATCTTGATATTCGAGCCATTCATATAAACGTTTATAATTCCTAATTCTAGGTTCAAATTTCTTTAATTTTTTCATAAACTTAACTTAATTAAATAAATAAATCGACCTTTAAAATAGGAATTAAATTCCCATTTTTTAGCCAAATTCCGGCGCAGTTTTGAAAATTCCCGCAGTTAAGATTCAATCTTTTTAAAAAATCCCGCTATCTAATTTCCTATAAGCATTTAAGAAAAAAAGAATTATAAAAAGAATAAGTAAAAAGGAATGTAAACTTAAGTTTCAGTAGGAGACAGGATTAAAGGTTGGACCTGGGGGTTGTGGTTTTGGAAGTGCATTTTCTGTTTTTTCCTTTATTTATGCGGTATTCAGCGATTTTCAAACAAAATTTTTTAAATTTTCAAAAACTAAAACGATAGGGTGTTTAGAAAAAGATGGCGAGCGCGCTTTTTTAAATTTTAGCCCAAAATTACTTAAAATTCCTTAATTTCTTCTAATTCTTAGATCTTTGTGCGAGCCATCGTAAAATGAGGCTAATTTTTGAAGTTCAAAGTTTTTTAAGAGCGGATAAGCTCTTAACCTATCCGCCCTTTTAGTTATTTCTGGCTCTGAAGAGGCTTGTAAAATACAAGTTTCGGTGTTTGTTTTCCTGATTTTCCTGTCCTTGCTTCATTTTCAAAGCCAATCAAAGAATCATTTTTGTTTAATTCTAAGTGTTCAACGCCTCTAGCAAGTTTTAGTACAATTCCATTTTCTTTTCTTTTCATCTTAAAACCCACTAACACTTGTTCTCGACTTTTAGTTTGAGCTTTTTTTACTTTCATAGTTTTTTCAAGTTAAGATATATAAATTAAACCTTTTGGTTGTAGACTTTTAGCATGTATTTCTGATAAGCGGGAAAATCAAATTGTTTCAGAAATTTCTCTATTTGTGCTACACAGGCATAATCATCTAATTCTTTTGTTTCTTTGATTAGAGTTTCTAATGCTTGATTTTTAGATTTTTCCCGCATTTCCAAATAATCCAAAAAATACCTGAAAGCTTTAGGCCAGTAATTCGGAGAAATTTCTTTCATTTCTGAAATCTTTTTGTATTTTACTAATACTGGCATTTTTAACTTCATATTTCTGTTTTTTTAATTAAATATATAAAAAGAACCTTTGAAAGATTAAAAGAATTGTCAAAACTGACGACAACCCCTTCAATGAATATTGAGGGGTTGGAGGAAGTTAGGCTCAGATGAGATATTTAGGCTTAGTGGGAATAATAAGCTATTGAAAGCTGTTTGGGCTTTGACTTCTGGGCTTTAGAACTAATAGCTTGGAGGCAGAAAAACCTTGGTTAAGTAAAGATAAGGGTGAATTTTAATTCACCCGCCAGAGGCAGTAGTGGTGCTTGGCATCGTAACGTAAGGCAGTTCCTCAATTCTGATTTTTTTAAAAATTAAAAATAAAGAACGGGCAAGATTTACTTGCCCGCCTTTTTTAGAGGAGGGTAAAATTTTATCAGAGTTTTACTTCCTTTTGTTTTATTCTTAAATCCAATTAATCTATCTTCCTGCAATAATTCTAAGCTATCTATACCTCTTGATAACCTTAAAACCAACCCGTTCGGATTGTCCTTCATAGGGAAAGCAACCATCACAGGCTGTTTTTCTCCTCCATTCTTTTTAATTTTCATAATTTAATTATTAAATATCTAAACGACCTTTTTTATTTTTTATTCCATTTTCTAATTACTGATAATGCTACCCAGGGAGCAAAAACTTCACATCTATAAACCCTCTCTTCACCTATTATTTCCAAATCTCCATCTAAAAAAATTCTCTCGTCCAAAACTAATAAATCAAAAAATCTACCTCTCCATTCAACCTCAACCCAATGTTCACTTTTAATAATCTTTACTTTTCTATGCCTCAAAATCTTCTTAATTTCGTATGCTTTCTTAATTTCTTCATTTAACAATCTAATTCTAAATTCATAAAAACGGGTTAACATCCTATACAACTTATCCACTTCTTTATTGTTTCTTACTATCCTTTGAGTTCTTAACCATCTTAAGGGGTAGTTAATAATTTGAAGTAAATTTAACTTCATAATAAATAAGTTAAATAATATATAAAAAGACCTTTAAGATAGGGGTTCTGACCTTTTAATAAAATCCCAAGCCACCATTGGAGAAAAAAGCTTTTTATAACCAATTGCACGAAGGGTTTTTTTGCTTCCTCTAACCTCAATAACTATGTCTTCAATATTTTCATTTTTATTTATTAACTTATCAATACCAACCAAGCTACAAAATCCACTACGCCAACTAATTCTTGTTATTCCCTTTTTTGGGGCATCTACTTTTACGTTTTTTGCTATCATTTCTAAAAGTTTTACAATCCGTCTAAGTTCAGCAACTTTCTGAATATCCTCGAAAAAATAAAGTTTAAATTCCCAATTTGCTGTTAATTTCTTATATATTTTGTCGACCTTTTTATTTGCTTTTCTATATTTCATTCTTGGCATAATCAACTAATTAATTAAATAAAAAAGACCTTTTTTATAGTAAATAAATTTAATAATATATAAAATGACCTTTTTTGACGGCAACTTTTTTCGCCCTATTAGAAAGAAATTTTCTAATAGGCGAACCGCCTTTCATAAAGTTATGAAGGCGGTGAGCCATTAAGCTTAGATTTCCGTAGAGCTTTAATAATTAAGATTAGGCTTTGATTTCTCCTTTTTTTTGTGCTAATTCTTAATACCACGCCCGCAATTTAGTTTAGGCTTTGGGCTTCAAAAGGGGAAGAAAAGGTAAACACCTTGACTTCGCACTTACTTTGATTTAACAAAGAACCGAACCACCTAATAATATTAAGATGCTGAGGTTTTGAAGCTTAAGTTTTCTTCAAAACCGAAGCATTTCCTTGTAAGGTGGTGAGATTCCCAGATTGACACAGCCTGTATTTTTAGTACAAAACTGGAAGAATGATTTCTTTGGGCATGTGGTTCCCCTGGCTTTCAGCATATTCCTGTATTTTTTTAGTTTAGGCTTTGAGTTTCAGTTTATTTCTATAGTTCAATATTTCAGTTTCAAGATGTTCCTTGTTTTTTAGTCCCTGCGTTTGGGGTAATTCAGGTTCCTGGAATCGGATCCTAAGGCAGATTGAATTTCCATTTACGTTTTATGAGAATATAATAATGTTTTAAAAAAATGTCCCCCCAATGATAAAAAAATAAAAAAATAAAAACGGTTCTCTTTCAAAAACCACATTTCAATAAAAATGGTTCTCTCCACACCTCACGCTCCACTATCCTTACTAATTCCATCTCTTTCTATACGCTTGTTTTTTATTTATCTCTTTTTTTAAATAAAAAGACTTGACATTTTCTAATTAAGGGAGTAAGATTGGAATAGGCGGGATTTTTGAGGTAGATGGGAATTTAATTCCTGTTTTGGGCTTGACAAATTTTATTTATTTGTTTTAATAAATTATGGCTCAAGTTAAGCTTCCTTTTGCGGAAATCGAGATTAAGCTTTTATTTAAGGCTTTATTTGACCCAAAAGTTAAATATATTGAATTTCAGGGGAAAAAGATTAGAAAGAGAAAGATTAAAATTAAATATGCAAAGAGGTTTTTGTCATATTTTCCTTTGGGGCGGTTTCTTTTTATAGAGCAAAATCCGTTTAAAAAGTCTAGATGGGCGGCAAAAGCAAGGGCTGGTGAAAAAATTGCTTGGCTTATTGACACTGAGACTGAGGCTTATCTTTGCGTTGTTACTAAAGAAGGAATTAAAAAAGGCGTTTATATAATTAATTATTTACCCAACTATGGC
>JAGHBK010000014.1 GCA_021161025.1 bacterium
GTTTTTACCTTTTTACTTTTTTAGGGCTGCTGGTGAGGGGAATTCTTTTGGGAGTGCTGGGCTGGTGGGCGGGAGAAGCTTATCAAGAAATTGCCGGAGGAGTGAATAGGATAGAAAATATTGTGTTTATTATTTTGGGTCTCCTTGCCTTGGCAGCGCTGGCTTTTGGTTATTGGAAAAGAGAAAAGTGGCTGAAGGAAAGATAGAGGGTCTCTCTTTTTTAAGAAGTTGCTTTTTCCTTCAAAATTTACTATAATTTTCACAATATTTTCAAAGTAGACAGAATGAAAAGAAAATTTCTTATTTTCTTTTTTTTATTTGTGCTAGGGGGAGTATTTTGGGGAAGTGTAAAGTGGAGTGCAAAGAAAAAACAAGTTTTTTCGCGTGATAATCTTTTTCTTTCTCAGTCTCCTTTTGGGCTTTCTGGAACCGGATATTGGTGGGATGATTATGTGGAATCTTCAATGCCTCTATGGAAGGAATCTGGAGCAAGGTGGGTAAGAGAAACTGCTCACTGGGTTTTTCTTCAGCACGATAAGCAAGATTTAGAGAATGGAAATTTTGACTGGTCGTTGCTCGATAAACAGGTGGATAGATTTTGGAAAGCAGGGATTGCGCCAGTTCTTGTTTTAGGTTTTAATGTTGAGGTAGCAGAAAACGGGAAATTGAAGGAAACGATTTCCATGCCTGACTTATCTCCAACATATGTATATCGTTATCGAGACAGAGAATCAGGATTGGTGAAGGAAATGCTTCTTTCTTATTGGGAAAATTATGTTCTCCATGTTGTTGCTCGTTACGGAGCTAATGATTTTGGATTGGGAGAAGGGTATGGACAGAACAAAGTAAAATTCTGGGAAATATGGAATGAGCCTAACAAATTAGTTAATAGGGGAAGAAAAAAAGAGGCACAAATTCCTCCAGAAGATTATCTCCGTCTTTTAGAGGTTTCTTTTAATATTATAAAAAAGGTTGACCCGGAAGCGAAAGTTATTATGGGAGGGATTAGTGGTGATGAAGATTCAGAAGAAGCATTTTTCCCTTTTTCTTCTCATGGAAAAATTTCTTCATCTACCCAGGATTATTTACATACTCTTTTGGATTGCGGTGGGTGTAATTTTTTTGATATCTTTGCAATTCATCCTTATAGGGCTTTACGAGAGGGTGCTTTGGAAGAGTATGTAGGAGATGTGCAAACTTTTCTAAAGGAAAGAAATTGTGATAAGAAGATTTGGATTACTGAGGTAGGAAGCAGTTTTTACGGGACTGATTCTAAAAAAGTAGCTCAAGATCTCGAGAGAGTTTATACCTCCCTGGAGAGAGGTGATTTGAAAGTAGAGAGAATTTTTTGGTATCGTCTTACCCCCACAGAAAAAACTAGCAACAAAGCTTCTTCTCATTATTACTTTTCTTTAACAGAATGCCTTGAAACAAGAGGGAAAAAATGTGTTTTGTGGAGAAAATTTCCCGCCTTCTATGCTTATAAGAAATTGGCATGGCAATATTTTTGGGCAGGGGGGTCTTTTTCTCCCTCTTTAAATTATAGCTATCCTCTACCTTCTGATGAATTCTATTGGGAGTCGGGGATAGTAGGAGGACAGATGAGGCGAATTTATTGGGGGAGCAGTAACACCGAGATAGTGGGGGGAGGAGGATATTTGCGTTCTTCTGTTTTAGGAGAAAACCAAAAAAGACATTTGGGTTTTTATCTTCATCCTTATTGGGACCCAAAAGGAATAATTAAAGGGAGTGGAGAGATTGTAGTAGATGCTCAAGGTAAAACAACTCTTGCGGGAGGTTTAATTTTTCCTGCCGATAAAAAGAGAACTGATGGAGTAAGAGTTTTGATTCAGATTAAAGATCCAAGTAATAGATTTGTTTTCCCCGTACTTTTTGAGAAAGAGATTTATTACGATGGTCGGGGTGATTATTTTTATATTGATCTTACTCCTTATCGAGGAGAAAAAATAGCCTTGGTTATTTCTCAATTTGCTTCACCCCAAAAGGACTTTACTGGTAATTCTTATTTTGACCTTCTGATTTGGTCTGATGTTGAAGTTAGAAACCAAGACTTTTTTCTAGGACGGAATAAGCCTTCTCCACAACCTTCTTTCACCCCTACCCCCATGCCATTACCTACTTCTGTGCCAAGAATTTCTCCTACTCCAATAATAGCAACTCCAACACCTCCGATATTTTTTTCTCCTACACCGGTTCCGCAAATTGTTTGTGAACCGCGATGTAGTTTTGGAGAATTTCAGTGTAAAAGAGATAATGCTGGCAAGAGCGGAGGAAGATGTATGATTAACCCCAACTGCCCCGGTGTTCCCGATGACAACTACCAGTCCTACTGGCGCTGGTCATATTGCTATGTAGATTTCTTTCCCCCTTTTTAATTGGGAGGAATTATTTTAGTTTATCTTTTTGATAAGCCCGATTTTTAGAAAGGAAGTTTTTGCCGAGAGGGAGGAGAAAATTCTTGTAGCACGCAGGTGAGATTTTTATGGTAAAATATTCCCGTTATGGCAAAAAGAGGTAATCGTCTTATCATCGGTTTGGTTTGTTCTGTTTGCGGACAGGTTAACTA
>JAGHBK010000047.1 GCA_021161025.1 bacterium
AAAACAAAGATAAATTTAAACCAGAAGTTTTAGTAAAAGCCTATGAAACCTGCCTTCAGGAGATGATTAACATTCATTTGGGTCAGGGAACTGACATTTATTGGCACAAAGGCAAAGCAGAGGAAATTACAGAAGAAGAATACTTACAAATGTGTGCTTTTAAAACAGGCTGTCTTTCGAGAATGGCAGCTAAATTAGCAGTAGTTCTCTCTGAAGGTAGTGAGGAATTAGCAGAGGCTGCAGGGAGAGTAGCTGAAGCCATGGGTATTGGTTTTCAAATTCAAGACGATATTTTAGATATTGTTTTGGTAGGAAAAGAAAGAGAAAAATTTGGCAAAGCTTTTGGTAATGATATAAAAGAAGGAAAGAGAACATTAATGGTAATTCATACATTAGAAGAAGCTAGTCCGGAAGATAAAAGAAGGTTATTAGAAATACTTGATAAACATACAGACGACGAAAAAGAAAAAAGAGAGGCAATTCAAATTATCCAAAAATATGGTAGTGTAGAATATGCAAAAGAAAAGGCAAAGGAAATTATGGAAGAGGCTTGGCAAGAGGCAGATAGATTATTACCTGAAGGTCCAGCAAAAACAAGATTAAAAGAGTTTGTAAATTTCTTAATTGAAAGGAAGGTATAATTATGAATCCCGTTAGAAAACAAAAAAGCAAACAATCTTTTAATAATCCTAAGTTGCGTAGGAAGCAACTTGAATTTTCTAACGGGGTGAAAATTGGAAAAGTAGAAAAATATATAAAAGAAAAAATTAAAAAGGAAGGGGCTATTTTGTCTATTTTAATTGACCCTTGTGATTATCCATCTATAGAAAGTGCCATCGAAACAGCAGAGACTGCTTTTCTTTCAGGAGCTGATTTAATTTCAGTGGGTGGTAGCATTGGAGCCCAAGGCAAACTTTTAGACAATGTTATTCAAGGAATTAAAAAGAAAGTGAAATGTCCGGTTACTTTATTTCCAGGAAATATTGCGACTATTTCTCCTTATGCTGATGCTATTTATTTTATGTCTTTATTAAATTCTCGTAATCCCTACTGGTTATCTCTTGCCCAGACTCTCTCTGCTCCATTAATAAAGAAAATGGGAATCGAAACACTCCCTATGGGCTATATTTTAGTAGAACCTGGAGGTACAGCAGGTTGGGTAGGAGATGCCAATTTAGTTCCCAGAGACAAGCCAAAAATTGCTGCTGCTTTAGCTTTAGCAGGAGAAATGTTAGGTCAAAGAATAATTTATACCGACGCAGGGTCTGCAGCTTTTGCTCCCATACCAACAGAGATAGTTTCTGCAGTAAAGAGAGCAATTTCTGTACCTTATTTAGTTGGGGGAGGTATTAAAACTCCAGAGCAGGCAGGAAAAATAGTTAAGGCAGGAGCTGATTGGATTCAGGTAGGCACTGTAGCAGAAAAGGCAAAGAATGTAAAAAAAGTAGTTAGAGAACTTCTAAAAGCCATTAAAGCAAAGAGAAAAGAAAAATAAAAAGTTTAAAAATATGAAACCTATTGGTTTGGTTACAGATAATATCTGTTCTTTACCTGAGAACATAATCAAAGAATACCAAATAGAAATAGTTAAGACAAAGTTATATTTTCCAGAAGCTGAGAAATTTCCAGAAAAAAATCTTTATCAAGTAATGCAAGAAACCAAAGCTTTTCCAAAAACCTCATCCCCTTCTCCTGGTGATTTCTTAAAAGCTTACAAAAAGGCATTAAAGAAATTTGAGAAAATATTGGTTATTACTCTTTCTTCGAAATTATCTGCCACCTTTAATTCAGCTTTCCAAGCCAAACAACTTTTACCAGATCCTTCAAAGGTTATCCTGTTTGATTCATTGCAGGCTGTAGCTACAGAAGGACTATTAGTTTTAGAGGCTGCTGAGCTTTTAAAGAATAATAAGGAAATTAAAGAAGTTTTAGATACTTTAGAGAAACTAAAAACAAAAACAAAACTTTTTGGTTTCCTAAAAACAACATATTGGGTAGAAAAAATTGGCAGAATATCCTCTTTGCAGGCGGCAGCATTTAAAATTTTAAATGGTTTAGGGATACTTCCTATAATTGGTATCAACAAGGGAAAGGTGGGTCTAACTGGATTTAATTTTTGGACAAAAGAAGTATTAAAGGCTCTTTTTCACCAAATCAAACACCAATTAAAAAGATCAAAGGTCAAAGTGGCAATAAATTATACAGATAATATTACCTTAGCTTATCAATTAAAAGAGAAAATAGAAAAGGGATTAAAATTAAAAGTTGCTTTTATTTCTTTAGTTCCTCCAATTGTTGGAGCAAATTCAGGTCCTGGCACTTTGATTGCCGGAACCATGCCTGAGATAAAAAATTAAAGAATAATAAAATATGAAAAATCTCTTTTGTTTTCTGTGGATAATTATTAGTTATTTAATAGGTTCTTTTCCTTCGGGTTTTATCATTACTAAACTTTCTACCAGGAAAAATATTTTAGAGATTGGTTGGAGAAAAACTTCGGGTTCTAATGTTTTTAAAAATGTTGGTTTCTGGCAAGGGCTTTTAACAGGTATATTAGATATTGCCAAAGGTTACTTTGCAGTTTGTTTTGCGAAAAATTTAGGTTTTTCCTCAACAATTCAAGCTTTATCTGGGGTAGCTGCTGTAACTGGTCACAACTGGTCACTCTTTTTAAGATTTGCTGGAGGGAGAGGGATTGGAACCTTCCTTGGAGCTTCTTTAGCTCTTTCTCCAGAAATTTTAAAAATTTCTTTAATCCCCCTTTTACTCTTTGGTATAATTTGGAATCTTTCTATTGGTACCATTTTGTTTTTAGGGACAGCTATGGTACTATCTTTTTTAAATGAGCAACTTGCCACAATGGGATTAATGACTACCTTATCTTTGTTACCCATTTTTATTAAAAGGCTGAGTCCAATCGAAGAGATCAAAAAAGCAGAGGGAAAAGAAAAGGAAACACTTATTAAAAATCGTCTAATTTTTGATAGAGATACAGTCCCTCCTTGGAGAATAGTAAAAATTATAAAGAAATTGACAAAAAAATAAATCTTGCTATACTTAACTTGTCCGTTAAAGCGGACAATTTTATTACCGAAACCGATATACGAATTTACCGAAGCCTTGATACGAATATTTTGGCTTCGGATACGAATCTATTTATTTGCGGTTTCGGCTACGAATAATTACAGATATTTTTATTCGTATATTCGTAAAGATTCGTAATTTCGTAGAGGAAGTAATTTCGTAGTAGATTGAAATGTTCGGCAATCTTTCTCAAAGGACCGCAGAATTCCCCACCGAGTAATTCTGCTTAGTCCTCGCTCGCTCGTCGCCAAAAGGCGACACCATGGTCGCTCGCTGCGGATGTCCTTTGAGAAAGTTGCCTCACTTATTTG
>JAGHBK010000033.1 GCA_021161025.1 bacterium
AAGAGGAGTTTGAAAAATTATCCAAAGAATCAATAGTCTTAAGTGAAGCAAAAAAAGAAGGAATTATTATAAAATAAACTAAATTCGAAAAAGTATTATGCCGAAGCAATATACTAAAGAGCAATTTTGGAAGCTTTATAAAAATTTGCCCCAAGAATTAAAGAATGCTCTTTTTTCTGAAGAAACAAGTGATGCTATTTATGAAACTTGTAAAAGAAATAAGGTTCCCGAGGAAAAGGTAGGAGGAATTACTGAATATGTTGGGCATGTTTTGCTTGGAGTACTATCACCAGATGAGTTTCAGAAAACCCTGGAAAAAGAGTTAAAGCTCAAAAAAACAACTGCTAAAAAAGTAGCTCAGGAAATCAACCGTTTTGTCTTTTATCCAGTAAAAGGGGCTTTAGAAGAAATTTATAAGATTGAAATTAAGAGCGCCCCTGTTTTAGCAGAAAAAAAAGTTACACCATCTAAAGAAGTTCCAACTCCACCTAAAGTAACAGATAAATATAGGGAGCCTATAGAAAAAGTAACAGATAAATATAGAGAACCAATAGAGTAATTATGCGCTTTACTGTTCCTCAATTTATTGAAAGGGAAGCAAAAATAGTTGGGCCCCTGACCTTTAAGCAGTTTATTTTCTTTAGCATTGCTGGGGCTATCTGTTTTATTTTTTATTCTATCTTACCTTTTTCTATCTTCTTAATAGTAAGCATTGTTTTGGGAGGAATAGCCGCAGCTTTTGCTTTTCTTAAAATTGGAGGTAGACCCTTTCCTACTATTTTAGGAAATTTCCTAAAATACTCTTTTGGACCTAAAATGTATATCTGGAAAAAGAAAGAGGTTCCGATAAAGATGATAGAAAAAGAAAAAATAGAAGAAGAAAAAAAAGAAGAACTTCCCTTAAAAATCGCAGAAAAAAGTCAGTTAAAAAAACTTAGAACTCAAATTGAAACTAAAACAAAGTAATCTATGCCAAAGGCATCAACTCAACAATTTTTAGAAATAGACCAAATAAAAGAAGGAGTAATTTTGTTAAAGAATCAAGCAATGAGAGGGGTTTTAATGGTTTCTTCTTTAAACTTTGCTTTAAAATCTGAAGAAGAACAAAGAGCAATAATCTATCAATTTCAAAATTTTTTAAATTCTTTAGATTTTCCCATTCAAATTATTATTCAGTCTCGAAAGCTTAATATCACCGGATATTTAGACAAACTAAAAGATTTAGAAGAAAAACAAAAAAATGAATTATTAAAAACCCAAACGGCTGAGTATAGAAATTTTGTCAACAATTTGATAGCTGGAGGTTCTATTATGTCAAAAAATTTCTTTGTTGTGGTTCCTTTTACACTTTTGGAGGCTAAAGTAAGCCCAAAAGAAATTTTAAAGCCTACCCCAAAAAGCTTAACTGAGGAGCAATTCCAGAGATGTAAAAGTCAACTTTGGCAAAGAATGGAGTTTGTGGCTATGGGCTTAAGGAGGTGTGGATTACAATGTGTCCCCTTAAATACACCTGAACTTATTGAGCTTTTCTGGAGCCTTTATCATCCAGAGCAGGCAGAAGTAGGTTACTATCCAGAGCTACCTCCAGAAATTATTAGGTAATAATTATGCCATTTAAATTTAGTTTTCTAAAAAAAGGAGAGGAGGCAGAAGAAGAGAAGTTATTTGAAAGAGAGGCAATGGATGTCAAAGATATCATTGCCCCTTCTTCTATTGAGTTAACTTCTAGTTATTTAAAATTAGGGAATAGATTTGTAAAACCCTTTTTTATTTTTTCATATCCAAGATATTTAAGCACCGGCTGGTTTTCTCCGGTTATCAACCTTGACACTCCGATGGACATTTCCATTTTTATTCATCCTATTGAAACAGGGATGATTTTAAAGCAATTAAGAAAACGAATAACTGAATTAGAGGCTGAACTTGCAGAAAGAGAAGAAAAAGGATTAATTAGAGAACCAGCCTTAGAAACAGCTTACAGGGACTTGGAAGTATTAAGGGATAAACTACAGACCGCCCAAGAAAGAATGTTTAAATTAGGAGTTTATTTGGCTATCTATGGCAATTCAGAAAAAGAATTAGCAGAAATTGAAACTGTCTTAAGGTCTATTTTAGAATCTCGTTTAATTTATATTAAACCTGCCCTTTATCAACAAAGAGAAGGGTTTAACTCTTGTGCGCCTTATGGATTAGACCTGCTTTCAGTCCATACATCAATGAATACAGGTCCCATTTCCTCTCTATTTCCTTTTGTTTCTTTTGACTTAAGTTCAAATGATGGAATTTTGTATGGAATAAATCGTCATAATAATTCTTTAATTTTATTTGATAGGTTTTCTTTAGAAAATGCTAATTCTGTTATCTTCGCAAAATCTGGAGCCGGAAAAAGCATTCTTAGTTCTGAGCCAGTCTTAATAAAGAATAAAAAGGGCAAAATAAAGCTAACAAAAATAGGTGCTTTAGTTGAAAAATTAATTAAGAAACATGGGGCTACTCAAATTGATGAAGAATTAGAAGGAGTAATTAATCCGGGAATTAAAGTTTATAGCTTTGATAAAAATTTAAAAGGGGAGTGGTCAAAAGTAACCGTAGCTGCCAGGAAAAAAGCTCCAAAGGTTTTTTATAAATTTATTACTCGCAGCGGTAGAGAGATTATTACAACTGGTGATCATAATATGCTGGTTTTAAAAAATGGGAAGGTAATAGCAACTAAGAGTTCAGAAATAAAAAGAGGAGAATTTATTCCCCTACCCCGTAGAATCTTTGAGACTAATTCTCCTTTAAAATTTTTGAATCTTTTAGAACTGCTTAAGTATTCAAAGGGAATCTATGTAACTGGTGGAGAGAGGTTAATTAATGAAAATTATGAAAGCCTTAAAAAAACTACCTTAAATAGAAAACTTGATCGCTATCTTTATAAATATCGGACTGGCCGCCGAATTCCTATTCAATATTTCTGGAAAATTCTAGATTATCTTAAAATCAGTCCTAGCAATTCTAAACTTAAGAATCTAAGAATTATCTCCAAAAATGGAAAAGAAGATTATTCATTAAATGCCAATTTAAAAATTACATCAGATTTCCTAAAATTAATTGGTTTTATTGTAGCCGAAGGAACAATTGGTGATGATTCTATAATAATTAGCAATAAAGACAAGGAGGTACTTGAACAAATAGATTATTCTCTTTCAAAATTAAATGTTCCTTTTTATTACGGCAACCAAGGTATTATTATTGCTTCCCGCCTGTTTGTAGAGATAATAAAAGCTTTATGCGGCAAAAAGAATTCAAAACAAAAAAAAGTACCGCTCTTTATCTTCAGTTTAAAAAAGAGAAAGGTTGCACAATTTTTATCAGCCTATTTTGAAGGAGATGGTGGGGTTGAAAAGAATCAAGTTGTTGCCAGTTCAAAATCTAAGCAATTAATTTCCGAAATTTCCTATCTCCTGTATTATTTTGGCATTATTGGAAGAATTGCAAAAACCAAAAAGAAACCAACTAATTGTAACTGGAAGCGGAAGAAAACTTATTGGCTATTAACAATCTCTGGTCAAGACAATTTAAGAAAGTTTGTTAAAAATATCAATTTTATTTCGAAAAGAAAAAGAAAACAACTCTCTAAAATTACTCAAAGAGAGGAAAATACTAATGTAGATATTATTCCAGGAATAGATTCGCTCTTCAGAGAAATATACCAATTGCTTGGATGCCAATTACACGGAATCCAAGATATTTCTAATTTAAAGAGAAAGCATTACAATCCATCGCCGAAAAAATTAAAGGAAATGATTAAAGTAATTGAAGAACGAATCAAAGGGTTTAAAGATTTAGCAGCGACTTTTAAAGTTTTGAGTGAATTGCCAGAACTGACCACAATAATTGATTTAGGGAGGAATAACAAGAAATTAAACAGAGCATTATGGCAAACTTTAGGTCAAAGTTGGCGAGTGGTAAAAAATGAAGGAGTTAAACCTTTCTGGCAAAATGCTTCTAAGATGATAGAGATAGTAAATGGTAGATCTTTTTCCCTGAAAAAGGTTAAACGATTAATTCATTCGGGTTTTCGGGAAATGGATCTCGCCATAAAATACTATAATCCCTCTTTACAAAGAACTTTGGTTTATCGCAATGAAAGTAATTGTTCTTACGAAATGATGCAAAAGGCTGCTCAGTATGTCTGGCAGACTTATCAAAATATTTTAATAAATAAAATTCCTCAGGTTGAAGAAAAATTAGCTCAATTGAAAATTTTAGCCAATTCTGATCTTTTCTGGGATCCAATTGTGAAAATTAAGAAGATTGAAAATAAAAAAGAAAAATATGTATATGATTTAACTGTAGATAATGAGGTATTTTTAGCCGGTCAAGGAGGGATGTTCATTCATAACTCCTATGCCGTGAAGTTAGAGATTTTGCGCAGTTTAATGTTAAATGTCGACGTAATTGTAATAGATCCAGAAAACGAATATCAATATTTAGCTGAAGCTGTTGGTGGTTCCTTCTTTAACATTTCTTTAGGTTCCCCAAACCATATTAATCCTTTTGATTTACCCCAACCCAGAGAAGATGAAAAACCAGAAGATGTTTTAAGGTCAAATATTATTAATTTGGTGGGATTGATGCGAATTATGTTAGGAGGCTTAACTCCAGAAGAAGATGCTATTATAGATAGGGCTTTAACAGAGACATATGCTGCAAAAGATATTACACCAGAAACCGACCCTTCAACTTGGAAAGAAAGGATTCCTTTAATGGAAGATTTAGAACAAGTCTTAGAAAGTATGGAGGGAACAGAATCTTTAGTAAGGAGATTAAGAAAATTTACTAAAGGTACTTATGCCAACTTCTTTAATCAACCTACTAATATTTCAATGCAAGAAAACCTTGTTGTTTTTGGTATTAGGGATATGGAAGAGGGATTACGACCTATGGCAATGTTCATTATTATGAGATATATCTGGAATACAATTAAATCCAAGCTGAAAAAACGAATCTTGGTAGTAGATGAGGCTTGGTGGTTAATGCAATCTGAAGATGGAGCTTCTTTCTTGTATGGAATAGCAAAAAGAGCCAGAAAGTACTGGCTTGGTGTGACTACAATTACTCAAGATGTAGGAGATTTTATGAAATCCACATATGGCCAACCGATTATTACCAATTCTTCTATCCAACTTTTATTAAAACAGTCGCCGGCTACCATTGATGTTGTTCAAAAAACTTTTAATTTAACTGAGGAGGAAAAAAATCTCCTCTTAGGGGCTGAAGTAGGTGAAGGAATATTTTTTGCCGGGCAAAAGCATGTTGCAATAAAAATTGTCGCTTCTTATACAGAAGACCAAATCATTACTTCTACCCCAGAGGAAATTCTAAAAATTAAAGCAGCAAAAGGATTATCTTAGGGGTAAGGTTTAACAACCACTCTCCTTTCTGGTTCTTTGCCAATACTCTCTGTTGTTACATCTGACCTATCGGCTAATTCTAAGTGGATTATTCTTCTTTCAAAAGCCTGCATTGGTGGTAAAACTTTTTCTTTTTTAGTTAAGGCTACCTGATCGGCTACAGAATTAGCTAGTTCTTTTAAATATTCTGTTTTCTTTTTTTTATATTTGTTAATATCGAGATTAATATATCC
>JAGHBK010000065.1 GCA_021161025.1 bacterium
GGTTTTTCTGAAAAAATGTCAAAACAGCTCGGAATGGCAATGGCGCTTCAATATGCTTGCTGGAAGACTTCTAATTGGTATGGCTACAAAGGCAATCGCTACAAAGGCGAAAAAAATTTGGAGGAACAATTCATCAGAAGTGAAAAAGATTTAAAACGCTTTGAATGCATTGAATGGCTTGGCGAAACTTTTCTTGTGGAAATTGAAACTGAAACAGTTATTGGAGCAGCTTTGAGAAAAAAGCCATTCAATTGCTCTCCTGAAAAATTTGATGCTGAAAAAGCTGAAATTCTTTGGCGTTGTGCTGGAGGTGATGAAGAAAAGCTTCAAAGGTTTGAACAAAGAATCATTCAAGATTTTCAATTTTTCCTAAAAGCTCGTGGTCTTTCTAATCCTTCTGGAATTTTAAAGGTTGGACGCTCTTTCTTTCAATTTTGGAAAAAAGTCCGGGATCTCTACCGCTCCCAAGCTTTCTGGGCTTCCCTTTAACGCTTGGAGGCTTTCCAAGCTTGGAGGCTCCCAGAAGCTTGGGAGCTTTTTTATTTTGTCAAAATGTCAAAAATTTATTTTGTCAAAACTTGGCAAGTGTAAATTTCCCAAACTTTCTTCATCTTTTCTTCGCTTAAATCTGGATATTTTTCTTTCAATTCTTCCCAAACTAAAGGCTTAATTGCTTGCCAACAAACTGAACTAATTTCCTGACAACTTTTAGGTTTGTCAAATTTTTTTTGAAAAAATTCTATCATCCAAAGATCAACAAAAACCACAAAAGGAGCCGCAAAGAATGTCAAAATTAGAAGCAAAAGGATTGTATTTTTCATTTTTTCTTAACCTCTTAAACGACCTTTTTATTAACCCAATTCCAGACTATTTTTCGGTTGATTTTAATTCCATAAGTTTTTTGAAGATACCAAGCAATTCTCCACGGTGGCCAGCCGTAGTAATAATACAATTCACGCATTTCTGCAAAAACTTCGGGAGTAGTGTTATACATCTTCGCAAACTTTTGAGCCACTTTTGCATAGTTATAAGTTTTTTTGGACATTACTTCCCTTTGATATCTCTTACCGCTCCTCGCCTACCAGTATAGCGAGGATTTTCTCGGCGGGAAGTTTTTCGGCGAGTTGAAATTTTTCTTCTTCTTGCCATTTTTTTGATTAAATCTTTCGACCTTTACTTGTTATAAATCCTTCTTGGTTGTTCTGGAAACAAAACTGAACTACTTCTCCTCCAATTTTTCAATTTTCGGTAATCAATATACAATGGACATTCTGGATTTTCACAAATCCAAGTGGTATTGTAGGTTGGCGTCTTATCATCATCCAACATTCTAACGATTTCTGTCATCTCTTTTTTACAATAAGAGCAAAGCTTTTTTCTCATTTTTTATTGCTAACCGCCAGCCATTGTCCCCTTTCCTTCTTCCCGTTCCCCGGGCGCTGGAAGAAAGAAAGGTCTTTGTTCTGGCGGTCGGTCTGGGAACGCCCAGCCCTTTATCCCGACAACCTTTTAGGTTGCCGAGCGGTTATTTTTTAATGATTTTTCTCCAACAAATCGGCCACTCTTTAGCTGGATTTACCTCCTCATCCTTTAACATTTCCCTCGCCACCCTTATCTGCATTTCTTTATCCCAAATCACCGTCATCACATAATCCCAGCTTGCATTTTCTCCAATAAAACCATATTTCACCGCATATTTTCTAAAAGTTTCAGGTTTAAATTGAAGGTATCCGTAAGAAGCTGTTCCATCTCTATCGTGAGTGTTTAAAGCTAAAGGATTTTTACTACTTTCACATTCAGCCAATTTTTCAATTATAGCATCAATTTGTTGTTGAGTTGTGATTAAAGTTAAATTTTCAAATCCTTTTTCTTCAATTTTGATTTGAATTTGACTACTTTGTCCTAAAAGATAGCCAGTTATTAACACTCCTAAAACAACTACAATCGCTAAAATGATTTTTTTACTACTCGACATGAATTTTTTTTGCTACCCTGCCCCGAGACTGCTTTTCCATCCACTCCCAGCTCAACCAGGTTTGGAGTGGAAAAACAGCTCGGAAGCAGGGTAGCAAGTTTACTCCTCAACCGAAGCTTCTGCTTGCTCTTCTTCTCCTCCTTCTTGTTGTTCTTCAGGTTGAGCTTCAACTTGTTCCTCTGGTTGAGGAGTAATTTCCTCTTGCAGTAAAACCTTGAGCATTTTTATTTTCAAAATTTTTGCGACCTTTTACTCTTGCTTAACTTTAATGCTAATTCTTTCTCGAGTTTTAAAACCAACGCTTCTTAAAATTTGCTTCAATGCTAAAACCATTCTTCCCTTCCTGCCAATAATAAGCCCCCTATCGCTTGGATGAGCTTCAATTTCATATAAAACGCCCATTTCATCAACTTTTCGGTTTATTTTGATTTCTTCTGGATGATTAACAAATGCTTTTAAGATTGTTTCAAGAAGCTCTTGAGAAGTCATTTTTTCTTTCAACTTTTGCGACCTTTAATAAAGATTCATTGCTTCTCCTTGCTGAATTTCCAATGTTGATTTCAACGCCGATAACATTTTTTCAATTCCTTTCAACTTCATTTTCAAAACAATTTCTTTCTTTCCTAACTCTGTTGCATCATACTCCAAATCTGCTTTCCTGTCTGATTTTACTGATTTTCTGATATTTTTCCAGACTTCAGGTTTTTTCATCAAAATCATTGCAAGTTCCATTCCAAGATAGAAATATTCCGCAGCCAAAAATTCTCTGAATTTCATCACCTCTTGCGGTGTTAATTCATCTTTTTCCTTCAAAACTCTTGCAATCTCTTCAATCGTCAATTCTTTTTTAGTCTGATTTTGAAGGAAATCTTTTGCTACTTTCATTTAAAAACTTTCCTCTAAAGCTTTTTGTTCAATTTCCTTTTCAACCTCTTCTTTTGTTTTTTCAATTTCTCCTCCAACTTCTTCTTTGTATTGCCTCAACTTTTCAACATAAGGCAACAATTGGTCAGCAACTTCTTCAGGTTTTTTCGTCAATTCAACCTCATATACGGTTTTTTGATTAACAAACTTTTTTCTAATCCTTATCACGCTTCCTTCTGGAATTTCCGCTAATTGTTGAATTAACTGATAAGAAGTCGTCAAAATCGTTTTCACTTCTTTTTGATGCACTACATATAACCGCAATCCTTTTTTTGCTCGCCCTTTTGGATCAGTGAATTCCACTAATTCGCCACCTAAAAGTGCTACAATCACTTCTTTGTTTTCCTTTAGGGAAAGTTTTGGTAAAAGTTTATTTTGTTTTAACCACTCCTTTGCTACCTGCATATTTAAAATGGAGGTTTTTCATCTTCAATTAACTTATCTGGCTCTTCTGGTCTTGCTTTTAAGTATCCTTTAATCAACTCTTTTAGTGCCAAAAATTCACATTTTCGCTCAATTTCATAGATATTCATCAACCATTCTTTGATTTCCATAATTTTTTCCATCATTTTTTCCACTTCTTCTTCATTTGGCTCTCTTCCAAAAGTTTCTAAAAAAGTGTTATAAAGCATCACTGCATCTCTTTGAACTGAAGCTCGTTGCACTGACTTATCACGCTTACTCAAAGTTTCATTAATCATCTTCTCCTTTTTCTTTTGAGCAATATAAATTTGCCTTCTTTTCTCTTCTAATGCTTTTTTAATTTCCTCCTCCCTCTTTTTCTCTTCCATATTGTTGTTGTCTTCTGATTTCTTCAACTCTGCTTTCAACTAAAGCATCCAAAATTTTGGCTGGCATTTCCCTCAGCTGTCGTTCAATTTCTTCAAGTTGTTTAATTAGCTCTTCTAATTTGTTGATTTTCTGGGATTTGATATCCATAATGTTTGCATTGTTCAATCTGCCATTCAGTCCAATACCAATCTGGCAAATGTTTGCTCATTTCAATCCACCTCTCACATTCCATTCGCTCGTGCCTCTCAACTCCAGTAAAAACGGAGTAAATGGTAAAAGCAACAATTCCAATCCAGATTAAAATGTAAACTAAAATTTCAATTTTCTTGCTCATTTTTTCTTAAAAGATCCGCCTCTTTCCATTCATCCCAATCTTCATCTTCCA
>JAGHBK010000073.1 GCA_021161025.1 bacterium
AAATTGGACTAAAATTAGAAAAAGAAAAACTAAAGAAAAAAATTGAGGAAAGAATAGAGAAAATGTTTAAAATGGGACTAGAAAAGGAGGTGAAAAATTTAGTAAAAAAATACGGATGGGTTCTTCCTCTTCAAACAATTGGTTATCAAGAATGGAATGAATATTTTGAGGGAAAAATTAAAAAAGATAAAGTAAAAGAAAAGATTATCCTTCACACCCTTCAGTTTGCTAAGCGTCAAATGACCTGGTTTAAAAAAGATAAAAGAATTTATTGGGTAAAAAATTATAAAAAAGCAGAAAAATTAATAAAAGAATATTTAAAAAAATAAAAGGGGAGTTATCCCCAATTTTTTTCCAGAAAGAGGGTTAAATTAAAAAAAGAAAAGGCTGACCAACGACAATGCGAGAAAGTGACCCTTCCCTCTTTCTTTTGGAAAATTTTATGCAGGGTCTTGAAGAGAAAATAGAAGAGGAAATCGGTGTGATGGGAGGTATACAGAAACCAAAAGGAGGAAGATCTCTTCAAGGTCTTTCTGCAAAAGGGATTATCCCCAATTTTTTTCCAGAAAGAGGGTTAAAAGTTAAAAAAGGCTGAACTTAAGGAGCAAGAACCGAAGGACCCTCTTTCTTTTGGAAAATTTTATGCAGGGTCTTGAAGAGACAAATAAATACAGGTGTGTGCGGGAAATAAAAGAAGAGGTGTACCAGAAGGTATGTGAAATAGGAGTCTCTTCAAGACCTTTCTGCAAAGAACTAATTTCATTTTAAACTACTTAAAATTCTTGTCAAGATTTCTTGAACCAATTGAGGATTAGCCTTACCCTTTGTTTTAGCCATTACTTGGCCAATTAAAAATTGAAAAGCCGCCTCTTTTCCATCTCGATAATCTGAAACTGCTTTTTGGTTTTTGGAAATAACCTCTTTTACAATTTCCTCAATCTTTGTGACATCTGTTATTTGGAGAAGGTCTCTTTTTTTAATAATTTGAGAGGGGCTCTCTCCTGTTTTTAACATTTCTGGAAGCAAAATCTTTGCAATCTTGCTTGAAATAACACCTTGATAAATTAAATTGATAAACTCAGCAAAGTTTTCTGGTGTAATTAAAAAGTCTTTATCAGAAACCTTCTTTCCTTTTAAGTGACCCTGTAAATCAGAAATCAAGTAATTTGAAGTTAGCTTTATTAAATTAGAAATTTCTTTTTGGGGAAACTTTGATGATAAATTATCTATAATTTTTTCAAAATACTCTCCCAGCTCTTTATTTTGAATAAAAATCTCAATTTCTTTTTCTGAAAGATTGTAATCTCTTTCAAAACGCTCTCTTCTCTCTTGAGGAAGCTCGGGAAGCGTAGCTCTAATCTCTTCTACCTCCTTCTGCGTCCACTTAATTGGAGGTAAATCAGGTTCTGGAAAATAACGATAATCGTGGGCTGCCTCTTTTTCTCTTTGAGATAAAGTCACTCTCATATTCTCATCCCACCCCCTAGTCTCTTGAACCACTTTTTTGCCTGACTTTAGAATTTTTGTCTGTCTCTCAATCTCATATTCAATAGCCTGCTCAACTGCTTTAAAGGAGTTTAAGTTTTTTATCTCTACTTTAGTACCTAACTTTTTTGGGATTTGCGATTTGGAATTTGGAATTTCGCGTTGAAGCGATATATTAACTTCAACGCGCATTTGTCCCTTTTCCATATCAGCATCAGAAACATCTAAATACCTTAAGATAAGTTGTAGTTCTTCAGCAAATCTCCGAGCTTCTTTAGCTGACCTCAAATCAGGCTCTGTTACCAATTCCATTAAAGGAATTCCGGCTCGATTAAAATCTACTAAAGAATAACCTTTTTCATGAACCCCATTAGAGACTTGTTTTTTTCTATATTCTTTTCTACCCCGCTGGTCTCTAACGGGGTGAATCAATCTTCCTGTATCTTCTTCTAAATGCACTCTCCTTATTCTAATCTTTTTGTTATCAATTTTTAAATATCCGTTTATACACAAAGGAGCATCGTATTGACTTATTTGATACCCCTTTGGTAAATCAGGATAAAAATAATTTTTTCTATCGAATTTAGAATATTCTGGAATTTCACAATTTAAAGCTAAACCAGTTTTTACAGTCTTTAAAACCGCTTCTTTATTAATAACTGGCAAAGTTCCTGGATGTCCCATACAAATTGGACAAATATTAAAATTGGGCCTTTTTTCATCAGGATCGTTTTTGCAGGAGCAAAACATTTTTGTTTTAGTTTTTAATTCAATGTGTATTTCCAAGCCAATTACTGGTTGATATTCCATATCAATTAATAAAGTTCTTTTATAATTTCAACTCCTGAGCTTGTACCGATAATATCAGCTCCGGCTTTAATCGCTTCTATGGCATCTTTTAATGTTCTAATCTTCCCTGCAACCTTAACCTTTAATCCTGGTGCTCCTTTTTGCATCAATTTTAAATGATAATATTTCTCTTTTAACTCTCGATGTTCTAAAGGGTCTTTTTCAGTCGCTGTCTTAACACAAAACGCACCTGATTTTTTTACTACTTGAGAAGCCTTTAAAATCTCCTCATCGGTTAAATATCCTGAACCAATGATAACCTTTGTAGGTAAAATCTTACAAATTTCTTTTAGATCTTTTTTAATCTTCTCCCATCTTTCATGTTTCACATCAGGAATATTGATAACTACATCTAACTCATCTGCTCCATCTTTTTTAGCTTTTTTACAAATTTGAACTCTTTTTTTGTGGGAACTGTCACCTATTGGTGGATCGATTAAAACCACAGTTTTTATTCCTGTACCTTTTAGCTCCTCACTCACTAATTTTACCCATTTAGGTCTAACACAGACTGCTCTAAAACCATATTTTTTGGCTTCCTGACAAGATTTTTGAATATCTTTAGCTTTAGCTTTAAAATTAATATTTGTATGATCAATTATTTTTGCAATTTTTTTCTCTAATTTTTTCATAAATCTTTGTATCCCCTCTTTTTGACGGCCGTCAAATTTGTGGTATTTAGATTAGGTGATTAATTATAATCTTTTTGACAACTTGAAAAACTTCTTCAATTGATTTTTCACCATCAACAATAAATATATTTTCAAAATAATCGGGTAAGATTTTATAAACTTGCCAAACCTTATTTAACTTTTCCTTTTCTTCAAAAAGGGTTCTTTCTTTATTCCTCTTTTTAATTCTTTTAAAACAAATTTCAGGAGAAACCTTTAATAAAATTGTAATATCTGGTAAAAGAAAATCATCATTGATTTTAATTAGCCAATCTAAAT
>JAGHBK010000079.1 GCA_021161025.1 bacterium
GGATTATGAAAAGTGATTGGTTCAAATCCTTTTTCTTTAAGTTTATCTAAAGAAATTGAATATTTTTTGTTTTTTCTAAAGTAATTAGCAATTTCGTTGTTGGCAATTCTATAAAGCCAGGCAGAAAAAGAAATGTTTTTCCAGCGAAATTTCCAAAGATTTTTTAGCGCTTTAAAAAATGTTTCAGAAGTAATATATTGGGCAATTTCAAGATCAGCTACTCTTTTTAAGATATAGCCAAAAAATTTGGGATAGTATTTATCATAAAGTTTAGCAAAAGAGTCTGGTTCTTTTTGGGCCCTTTTGACTAACTCTTTTTCATCGTTTGGATTCATATTTGCCAATACAAAATTTCTACGCGAACCCGCTACTTATTATAATAACGCAATTTTTAGAAAAAGGTTGCAAATTTATTGAGAAGTTTTTATTGAGAAGTTTTAAAAACTTGCTGCGGGGCCTGGACTCGAACCAGGAACTCCACATCCAAAGTGTGGCGTGTTACCATTGCACCACCCCGCAAGAGTCAATAATGGCTAGCTCTAAGGGAAGTTGTAAAATCGGAGAAAATTTCATTTTATTTTGGGCATCTAAAAACAGGTTTATAATTCTCTCTAGCTCCTCTATTTTAAAAGATTTTGCCTGATTTGCAAGTTTTTCAAACTCTTCTTTTGTAAGTCCTGTAATAATTGGGTTTTGGTTTGACTTGACTTCAGTAAGTTTTAAAATCAAAGCTTGTCTTAAATAATTAATGAGAACTTTGGTAAATTCTTGGATGTCTACGCCCTTTTCTGATAAAGAATTTAGAAAATCAATTGCTTTTGAAGCTTGTTTTTTTGAAATGAAATCAACAAAATTGCTCACTAATTTGATGTCAACTAAACCTAATAGGTTTTTAATATCTTCTGATTTAATAGTTCCTTGAACCTCGCCAGCAAAGGTAAAAATCTGGTCTAAAAGAGATTCTGCGTCTCTAATTGAACCGCCTGAATTTAAAGCGATGAGCTCTAAAGCTGCTTTTTCAATTTTTACTTTTTCTTTCTTTGAAATCGTTTCTAATTTTTTGACAATCTCTGGAACGGTTAATTTTCTAAAATCAAATCTTTGGCAACGAGAGAGAATGGTTGGAATCATTTTATGAACTTCGGTAGTGGCTAAAATAAAAATAGCGTGAGGAGGAGGTTCCTCTAAAGTTTTTAAAAGAGCATTTGCTGCATCTTTTGAAAGCTGATGACACTCATCTATAATAAAAACCTTATACTTTGAGCGAGTTGGAGCAAATTTAATTCCATCTCTTAATTCTCTTATTTCATCAATTCCTCTATGAGAAGCCGCATCAATTTCAATTAAATCAAGAGAGTTTCCTTCTGTAATTTCCCTACAAGATGTACATTGATTACAGGGTTCAAATTCCCCTTCTTTTCTGTTTTGACAATTTAATGACTTTGCTAAAAGTCGGGCAATTGTAGTTTTTCCTGTTCCACGTGAGCCAGAAAATAAATAGGCATGGGAAACCATATCAGAGGAAATGGCGTTAGTAAGAGTTCTAACAATATGCTCTTGACCTATAATTTCAGAAAATTGCTGAGGTCTATATTTTCGATACAAAACTAATGACATAAATTCTCTACGAAATTACTTCCTCTACGAAATTACGAATATTTACGAATATACGAATAAATAAGTGAGGCAACTTTCTCAAAGGATATCCTTTTTAAAAATCTCAAATCTCAGAACTCAAAACTGCATCTTAAATCTCAAAACTTTTTATGCGCAATGGTAAGGAGCTTAGCTCCTTAATGGTTATGAATTTTCGTATATTCGTACCCAATTCGTATTTCGTAGCTTATTTTTTAAAAACGATAAATTTATAACCTGAGAAGTTCCATAAAAAGCCGCAGAAAACGGCAGCCATTGCACCAACATATGCCCAAACCTCTTTACTTATACCAAATTGGGGTCCAATAAAATTCACTATTAAAGAAGAAACCCCCAAATGAATTAAAAGTCCCCCAATAGTAATTAAATAAAATTGAGCAGTTTCTTTAAAAGCATCTTTTGTTTCCTTTTTTTCAAAAGTCCAAAATTTATTCCAAAAATAAGAATTGATGGTAGCAATGGTAAAAGAAAAACCCTTAAAAAGAACATAAAAACTACCAGAAAAAATATTAAAACTTTCCATCAAAACAGTCAAAATAGACATATCAATAAAGGTATTTAAAATTCCTACTAAAAATGTTTTTCCAGCCTGAAAGATGGTTAGAGATTTCTCTCTAAAAAGAGAAAGAAAAGAAATTCCAAAAACAGAGAGGATTGGTAAAACAATGGGGCCAAAGTTCAGAAATTTTTTTAATTCAATGGGGACTTCTAAAAAATCAGAAATTAAAACTAAAATTAAACCGCAAAGAACCCCTATAACGAAAGCCCCAATGAGGTCATTTTTTCTCATATTAACTTACTTTAGCAAAAAGGAAATTACTTGACAAGGTTTTTTAAGCGATAAATTTAAAACCAGGTTTTTGTCAAACAATAGTAAAAATTTCATAAATTTAGTATAATAAATTAAATCTTTTAAATTTATGCTAAAACTA
>JAGHBK010000068.1 GCA_021161025.1 bacterium
CTCTTTATATATTTTAGTGTTCTTATTTTCTTAAAATCTTTTTCTAAAATCCTCCTGATTTTTGGAAATCTGAGACCAGCAGCTGGGTGATAGGTGATGAAATATTTCTTTCTGTGTTTTTTAATTACTCTTCCTCGAAAGTCTTTTAATTTTTTATTAGGAAAGAAAACTGAAAAGGCAACTTCTCCTAATAAAATAAATTTTTGAGGATTTAAAATTTCAATTTGCCTTTTTAAATAAGGTAAACAAGCTTTAATTTCTTCTTTTTTAGGTTTTCTATTTTCTGGAGGTTGAGGCAAGCATTTTAATACACTAGTGATGAATATCTTTTTTCTTTCAATCCCACCAATTTTTAAAAGTTCATTGAGTAATTTTCCTGCTGAACCAATAAAGGGTTTCCCACTTAAATCTTCCTGAACTCCTGGAGCCATTCCAATTACTATAACTTTTGCGTTAATCGGTCCTTCACCCGGAACAGCATTCTTTCTTGTTTTCCATAATTGACATTTTCTACAACTTCTAATTTCTTGATTTAATTTTTCTAACTTTTTCTTTTTATCCATCAGACTAAGAAATCTTTTTCTTTTTTGCTTGCCATTTTTTAATCTTCTGGTATTGATAGTAGAAAAAACGGGCTGGAGTCCTATAAGCTATTCTTCCTTTTTTTGATTGTTTTGAAGAATAACTCCTCATTGTTTAGAAATTAGTCATTAGAAATTTTAAATTCTAAGCAGTCTTCTTTGAGCTTCTCTTTTCTCTCTCTTTGAAATTTTGGCTTTTTTAATTCCTCTTTCTAACGCTAAGATGGTTGTGTCGAGAAGGCTTTTAGAACATTTGAAAGGAGTGCCATCTTTCCCCCCATGAGCGAAGGAGTAGCGAGCCGGATCTTCGTAGCTTGGTTTTGCTCCATAAATTATTTCAGAAACTAAAGATAGTGCCCTGATTGTTTTTGGTCCCACCCTCTCTGTCATTAAAAGCTGCTCAAAATTTTCTGGTTTTAGAAAGTGGGCTCTTTCAATTGTCTTTTTTAATCTTTTTAAATCAAAACGTTCTTTTTCGACTGGATGATGGTAAAATTCAACATCTTTTAATTCTATTTCACAAAAACCTGGCAATCTTTTTTGCCTGATTAAATGATTTTTCTTTTTAGAAATTAATTGAATATCTTTCAAAAATGTTTTTGGCTCTTCTCTTACCAATTCAGTTAAAATTTCTTTGTTTTCTCGACTCTCTTTAGCAGTTAAATTTAGAGGTTTTAATCTAATATCAGAAATAATTCCGCTATGAGGTTCTTCAATGAAAGCTTTGATATTTGAAGAAAGCCAATGGTATCTTCTTGCTTTCTGTAGATTAACATTCATTCCTTGTTGGACAACTGCGTATTTCCCAGATTTTGTAAAAATTAAATTATGATGGTAAATAGAGAAATTATCCTGAATTAATGCCGAGTCTACTTTCGCTGAAATTTTACTAGCATATACCAATTTTTGAATTCTATCTTCTGGCCAACCTAAAAACTCTCCCCATCTTTCAATTTGTTCTGGAGTTTTTCTTGAGGTTTTTCCCTTCCCACCACAAATAAAGATTCCTAATTCTGATTCTAATCCTCTTAATCCTTCTTTTAATGCACCTAAAGTAGTGGTGGTTAAGCCCGACGAGTTAAAATCGAAACCAATCACACATCCCAAAGACTGAAACCAAATTGGGTCAGAGATTCTTTTTAGAAATTCTTCTGCTCCAAATTCTTCAACAATAGCTAAGGTAATCCCTCTCGACAGTCTTTTCATTCTCTCAAATAACCATTTAGGACACCTTCCATAATCTAATGGAATTGTTGCAATTCCCGTTCTCATGCTTATTCATTTTAACATAAAAGCCGGCTTCTTTTCAGCCGGCTAAATCACAATAATGTTAGACAAAAACGTAATGAGGCGTTTTGATTATAAACGGGAAACTCTAATTAATCCCGAACAAGGGATTATCTCAATGCCTCTTTTTTCTAATTCATCTAAAAATAGATTCACACCCAAAGAGTCAGAAGAAATATGGCCTGCAATTACTACATTCACATTTGCTTTTTCTGCTTCTTCTTTATGTTTCTCTGAAATATGCATTCCTAAAGTCGTTCCAATACCGGCTATTGCCATCTTTTCGTAGAGTTTTGGAGAACCCTCGGTGCCGCCGGTTATCTCAGTAATAGCGATTTTACCACAACGATTTTCTTTATCCCCAACATAAATTTTAGGTCCTGCTCCAATTTTCATAGCTTCTTTATACTCTGGAATCTCTTTCAATAAACTCAGTAAATCTTCTAACCTCATCAAACTATCTTCTTTTTCGACTTTATCTTTTAAGAATTTGGCGGCTAAATTATCACAGGCCGTATGAAGACAAATTAAGTTAAAACCTAAAAGTTTTGCAACATCGACTGTTCTTTGATGATTAGCTGCATTGACTCCTCTGGCAACCTCTGAAATCCTCTCTTTCATTAATCCTTCGGCTACATTAATAGGTACTCCATAATGAGCTAAAACATCACATTGAAGTTCCATCACATCTGAAAGATAAGCTAATCCTTTTCCTAAAGGGTGATGAGAAATTATTAAATCAACTCCTCCGATTTCTTTTGCTAATAAAATTTCTGCAGGTTCAATATCTATTCCTACTAAGACCCTTTTGATTTCTTTATCTTCAGCCAGGTTCAAAATTCGAGAATCTAAATAAGGGTTCTCTAAAGCTTCTAAATCGAAATCTTTCTTTTCTTCTTCTGGCAATCTTTCGTAGAGTTTTCTTTTTCTTTCTAAAAACCTCTCTACCCCCCCTTTTCCTCTAAAGTCTGACTCTATTGCCTTTTTTATTGCTAGGTTGAAAATTTCTTGAACTTTCATATTTTTATTCTTTTTTATTTAATTGATTTGAAGTTTGTTTTAGAAATTTTTGATAAAGTTGCCAAATTAATTCCTCCTGCTTTTTTACATCCAAAACCTCCCGACGAATTCTCGCCTTTTCTTTGCGAATATATTTGCGAAGGCTTTTGGAAAGTCTTCTCTTTCGCATATAAAATAGGAGGGTTAATTTTCTTTAAAGTTTTAAAGTTTGAAGTTTCGTTTGGCATTTTACAATTTGAATTTTGCATTTTAAACTATATCTCCATTTC
>JAGHBK010000038.1 GCA_021161025.1 bacterium
CATCCGAATTATCCGAATAAATTATATATATTAGATATATTAGGATCATTCGGATGAAAATTCGGATCATTCGGATCGCTGATATGGAAGTATTAGGATCGTTTTACGGCTTTAGCAATACGGGATTTTTTTCTGGCTGCTGTATTTTTTTTAATCAAACCAACCTTCGCTGCTTTATCTAATAATTTATAAGCTTGGGGTAAGAGGTTTTTTGCCTCTTTTATTTTCTTTTCAGCTAAAAACCTTTCGATTTTCTTTAAAACCTCTTTTATCTTTATTTTTCTCTTTAGATTTCGGATTCTCCTCTTTTGACTCTGTCTTAAAGCCTTTTTTGCTGATTTAGTGACTGGCATATTTGCTAAATGAAAAATTAAAAATTAAAAATGTAAAATGTGAAATTATACTATCATACTTTCTATTCTTAAGCAAATTTTCACTTTTCACTTTTCACTTTTAACTTTTTAATCAAGTCTCTGATTTGGGCTGCCCTTTCAAAATCTAAATTTTTAGAAGCTTCCCGCATTTCTTTTTCTAAAAGCTTCACATCTTTAATTACCCAAAACTCCGGACCCATTTCCTTTTTTTTCTGAGTAAAAGGCCATTCCCTAATTGCCTTTATTATTGGTTTTGGAATAATATTATGAGCTTTATTATACTCAACTTGAACCTTTCTTCTTCGGTTTACTTCTTTGATAGCCGCTTTTATAGATTTCGTAATTTCATCGGCATATAAAATAACATGACCTTCAGGATGCCTGGCTGCCCTGCCCATAATTTGAATTAAGGTAGTTTCTGACCTTAAAAAACCTTCTTTGTCTGCATCGAAAATAGCTACTAAAGCTACTTCTGGCAAATCTAATCCCTCTCTTAAAAGATTAATGCCTACTAACACATCATACTTTCCTTCTCTTAAGTTTTTGATAAGATGAGGTCTTTCTAATGTCTTGATTTCGGCATGAATCCACTGGGTTCTAATCCCTTTTTCTACTAAAAATTCAGAGAGAGCTTCTGCTAACCTTTTAGTCAAAGTTAAAACTAAGACCTTCTGTCTTTTTTTAACTCTTTTTTTAATTTCCGAAATTAAATCCTTTACCTGATTTTCCGTTGGTCTTATTTCAATAGAGGGTTCTAATAATCCGGTTGGTCTAATTAGTTGTTCAACAATAAATTTTTTGCCTGACTTTTTCTTTTCATATTCTGCTGGGGTAGCTGAAACATAAATTATTTGATTTACTTTTTCATTAAACTCCTTAAATGTTAAAGGGCGATTGTCTAAAGCCGATGGAAGTCTAAATCCATACTCAATTAAAGTTTCTTTCCTTGCTCTATCTTGGTTTGACATCGCCTTTAATTGGGGAATGGTTTGATGAGATTCATCTATGATAACCAAGAAATCTCTTGCCCCCACACCAGAATCATTGGTGTGGGGGTGAAGAAAATAATCTAATAATACAAATGGAGGCTCACCTGGTTTTCTAAATTCAAGATGCCGTGAATAGTTCTCGATACCATGACAGAAGCCAGTTTCTTTTAGCATTTCTAAATCGTATTTTGTTCTTTGTTCTAACCTTTGAGCTTCGAGTAGCTTACCTTTTTCCTTTAAAATCTTTAGTTGCTCTTGAAGCTCCAACTTTATATTTTCTATAGCAATATTTAATTTCTCTTGGGGAGTAACCCAAAAATGAGCAGGAAATAATCTTAAATTTGACATTTGACATTTGACATTTGACATTTCGAAATCTTTACCTTTAACCTCTCTTTTCATTATTTGCTCTATCTTATCACCACAAAATTCAATACTAATTATTTCTTTTCCCGTAATGGTAAAGATTTCGATGACATCTCCTCTGACTCTAAAAGTGCCTGGTCTAAAATCAATATCATTTCTTTGATATTGTAAAGAGGTCAGATGAGATATTAAATCTTTTCTTTTGATTTTCTGTCCTGGTTTTAATTCCAGAGAAACTTTCTGATATGCCTCAGGAGACCCAATGTTATAAATGCAAGAGACCGATGCCACTACAATAACATCCTGTCTCGTTAGGACATCTTGGATTGTTGCATGTCTTAATCTATCAATCTCTTCGTTTATTTTCGCATCTTTCTCAATATAGGTATCTGTTTGAGGAATGTAAGCTTCCGGCTGATAGTAATCATAATATGAAATAAAGTAATGAACAGCGTTTTCTGGAAAAAACTCTTTAAATTCTTGGTATAATTGGGCAGCCAGCATTTTATTATGAGAAATAATTAAAGTAGGTCTTTGAATTCTTTCAATTACAGAGGCCATAGTAAAGGTTTTGCCAGAACCTGTAACACCCAAAAGTACTTGATGAAGAACACCATTTTTTAAATTCTTAGTTAGCTTCTCAATTGCTTGAGGTTGATCGCCAGTTGGTTTAAATGGGGCTTTTAATTTGAACATAAACCCGCTAACTAAAATTAGCTGAAATTTCATTTTTCTTCAAGGTAAGATAAAATAAAAAGATGATAAAAGAAATAATCAAAAAGTTTATTCCTCCTTCTTTGTTAAGTTTTTACCATTTTTGCTTATCCTTTTTGGGAGCCTTAATTTATCGATTTCCTTCGCGGAAAATAAAAGTTATTGGAGTGACAGGAACCAATGGAAAGACAACTGTGACTGAAATGATATCTAAAATTTTAGAAAAAGGGGGATATGAAGTTGCTTTATTAAACTCAGTCAGGTTTAAAATCAAAGATAAAGAATGGTCAAATACTTTAAGAATGACAATGCCTGGGCGTCTTCAAATTCAAAAGATTTTAAGGCAGGCAGTTAAAGAGGGATGTGACTATGCAGTTTTAGAGGTTACTTCAGAGGGAATAAAACAACATCGTCATAGGTTTATTGATTTTAAGGTCGCAGTTTTTACCAATTTGACACCAGAACATATTGAAGCTCATGGTTCCTTCGAGAATTATAAAAGAGCAAAAGGAAAACTTTTTCAGGCAACCAAAGAGGTTCACGTAATAAATTTAGATGATAGACATGCAGAATATTTTTTACAGTTTTTAGCAAAAGAAAAATACCTTTATAAGCTCAAATCTCAAACCTCAAACCTCAAAGTCATAACTCAAAATTCAAAACTATTAGAAGCTGAAAACTGCCGAATACTGCCTAATGAGTTAAAGTTCACTCTTAATAATATTAATTTCAATCTTAAATTGTTGGGAAGGTTTAATATCTATAATGCTTTAGCAGCAATTTGTGTTGGGCTCTCACAAGGCATCCCTTTGGAGACCTGCCAAAGGGCGCTGGAAAGCTTTCAAGGAGTTCCAGGAAGAATGGAAAAAGTTATATCTCACCCCTTTAAAGTTATCGTCGATTATGCTTTTACTCCCAATGCCCTGCGTAAAGTTTATGAAACTTTGCAAAACTCAAAACTCAAAACTCAAAACTCAAAACTAATTTGTGTTTTAGGTTCTTGTGGTGGGGGAAGAGATAGATGGAAAAGGCCTGTTTTAGGAAATTTAGCAGCTCAATATTGTGATGAAGTAATTGTGACAAATGAAGACCCTTATGATGAAGACCCTGTGGAAATTATAGAACAAGTAGCTAAAGGTACCAAAGGTAAAGCAAGAAAGATTTTAGATAGAAGGAGAGCTATTAAGGAAGCTTTAAAATTAGCTAAACCTAAAGATGTAGTCGTTATTACTGGTAAAGGATGTGAAAGTTCTATCTGTGTAGCTGGAGGTAAAAAAATTCCTTGGGATGATAGGCGAGTGGTTAGAGAAGAATTTAAGAAACTGCGATCCTAATTTACGAATACCATCTGAATTATTCTAACAGCGATCCCAATCTACGAATGACATCCGAATTATCCGAATTTTTTTAAAATATGAAGAATATTTTATACCCAAAATTATCATATAAACTTACCGGTCTCTGTTTCAAAATCCATAAACAACTGGGTCGTTTTTGTCGTGAAAAACAATACGCCGATGCCTTAGAGCGATTGCTTAAAGAAAATGCGATTTTTTATAAGAGAGAATATGATTTAAGTAATTTAAATAAGAGCCTCAAAGGGAGCAGAGTTGATTTTTTAATTGAAAATAAAGTTCTCCTAGATGTGAAGGCAAAAAAGTTTATTACAAAAGAAGATTACAATCAGATGCAAAGGTATTTACAAACTAGTGGATTACAACTAGGTTTAATTGTTAATTTCCGGAACACTTATTTGAAACCTAAAAGAATATTAAATATTAAACTCTATTCGGAACATTCGGATGCGGCTTCGACTCATTTGGATAATTCGGATGTTAATTCGGATTATTCGGATCGCTTTAAAATTTTAGAACATACGGCTGATTTAAAAATAAAAGTCTTTGGGAAGACAAAAGAGGAGCTTTTTAAAAATGCTCTTTTGGGAATGATGAATGCCTTAAGAGCAGAAACCAAAAACCAAAAATCCCCGAAGGAAAGCAAGCTTCCTGCGGGGCAGGCAAAAATCAAAAAGATTAAGGTAAAATCTCTTAATATAGAAACCCTTTTAGTAGATTTTTTAAGTGAAGTTCTGTATTTCACGCAAATTAATCAGGAAGTCTATAGAGATATTAAATTTAAAAAACTTACCGACACTGAAATTGAAGGAGAATTAGTTGTTCAGGAAGTAGAGAGGTTTGGTGAAGATATTAAAGGGGTAACTTACCATGATTTAGATATCCACCAAAGAAAAGATAGAATCTGGGAGGCTACTGTTTTGTTTGACTTATAAGATAAAGGAAGTAAAAATAACTATATGGAAAAAATCTCAATTTCTTACTCTTTCTTAAATTTGTTTCATCATGATATTTTAGGAGTTGAAGTAGGAGTTGACCCTAAAAAAGGGGAATGGTTTTTGAATTTGAAAGGACCCCTTAGAGATTGGACTGTTTTGAAACATTTAAATAAGGAGAAGAATGTTGGTTTAGATTCTCGTGGTAGATATTGGTATTCAGCTTTTATCCCCCCATTTTCAAAAGAAAACCCTGAAGTTTTAGAAAAGTTTTTCAGGCTTAATTTGGGATTAGCAACACAAAACACAATAAATGAGAAGTTGGGATTGAAAAGAAAATACGTTCCCCAAGCTGCTACTATTGCTGTCACTCCAAGGTGTAATTACAATTGCGCCCATTGTTCATTTAAAAAAAAGAATCAAGGGAAAGAATGGAATTTAGAGAGTTTAAAAAGGGTCATTTCTCAATTGTTAAAAATGGGAACTTATAACATTACTTTAACTGGTGGTGAGCCATTACTCTATTCCCGTTTGGAGGAAATTATTAATTTTATAGATAAAAAGGAGGCAATTGTAGGGATGTTTACCAACGGTTATTTTTTAAACAAGAAAAAGGCAAAAAGTTTATATGAGGCTGGGTTAGATTATGTTTTCGTTTCAATTGATAGCCCAGACTCCAAAGAACATAACAAAAATAGAACGGGCAGAGAAAATTCCTTTGCTTTCGAGAGGGCAATTGAAGCAGTAAAAATTGCAAAAAAGACGGGCTTTGTCACTGGGATTTCCACATTTATGACTCCAGAAAAAATCAAAAAAGGTTATCTTGAAAAAATGTATCAACTCGGAGAAGAATTGAATGTTGATGAAATTGTTTATTTTGATTGCGTTCCTGCTGGAAATTATCATTTAATGTCAAGAACTCAATTGTTATCTTATCAAGATCACAAAAAATTAGCCCTGTTTCATGTTGAAAAAAATAAGAGAGGAATAGAAGGACCAAGGGCAACGACTCAATCTTATGTCAACTTTAGTGAATGGAGTGGTGGAAGATGTTACGCCTTTAACTATCAATGCTATATTGATCCCGAAGGAGAAATGTTTGGTTGTGATTTCCAAGATTTTAGTATTGGCAATGTTTTAGAGATTGGGGTAAAAGAAGCCTTTGAAAAAGGCTCAAAACATCCTTTGTTTAATGTTCCTTGTACTCAATGCCGAAAGCAATCTCCACAGTTCGATCCGATAAGAGTAGCCACAGCTGAATTAAGAAAAACCAAAAAAGGAGTAATTCGTTTGGAAGATATTGAAGAGTTTTTGGCAAAAAATTATGGTGCTCAAATCCCGCTTACTTTTGAAGAATTAGGAAGATTAAGACAAAAGTATAAAGGATTGAGATTATAAGAAAATAGTAAAGGGGTTACTTATCGTAATTTAAAATTCATCAAAGAAAAGATAGATTTTGAAAGCAACATTGTATTCGATATTTGAAGTATTCGATATCTAAACTACCGAAAATAAAAAGTAAACATCACCGATATTAGAGATTCAAACAAGATAAAAATATGATCTCAAAAAAAGATTTTAATAAAATAAATGATTTTTTGTGGGAGATTCCTAAATCCTTTAGGGCAGATATGAGGGTTCCTGCCCGAATTTATGTTTCAGAGAAAATGTGGGATCAAATTGAAAGCCATGCTTTAGAACAGTTAGTTAATACGACAACCCTACCTGGGATTGTGAAATATAGTATCGCTATGCCTGATATTCACTCTGGCTATGGACCTCCAATTGGGGGGGTTGGAGCAATGCAACTACCAGAAGGGGTTATTTCGCCTGGATTTGTCGGGTATGATGAGAATTGCGGTTGTCGATTATTACTTTCAAGACATACTGAAAAAGAGATTAAACCTTATTTAGAAAAATTGGCAACTGAAATTCAAAAGGAAGTCCCCTCAGGGTTAGGTCGGGGAAGACAAATAAGGCTTTCGATTGAACAAATTAATAAAATTTTAGAGGGAGGAGTTCCTTATTTAGTTAAACAGGGTTATGGAGAAAGCCAAGATATTGAGAATTGTGAACACAAAGGAAAGATGGAAATGGCTGACGCTTCTTGTGTTTCAGAAAGAGCTAAACAAAGAGGGAGGAATCAGGTCGGGACTTTAGGGTCAGGAAATCATTTTTTAGAAATCCAAAAAGTCGTTGAAATCTTTGATGGAAAAGTTGCTGAAGCCTTTGGAATCTTTAAAGAACAAATTGTTTTGATGATTCATACTGGTTCTCGAGGTCTTGGTCATCAAAATTGTACAGATTATCTAAGAGTTGTAATTCCGGCTTATCCAAGATATGGAATCAGATTGCCAGACAGAGAATTAGCTTGCGTTCCTTTTAATTCTCCAGAGGGTCAAAGATTTTTTCGAGCAATGTCTGCTGCCTGTAATTTTGCCTGGGCAAATAGGCATATGATAACCCATTATGTAAGAAAGGCTTGGAAAGGTGTTTTAGGAGAAAAGGAAGAACTAAAATTACTCTATGACGTTGCTCATAATATTGCTAAAGTTGAAGAACACCAAGTTAACGGGAGAAAAATGAAGTTAATCGTTCATCGAAAAGGAGCAACGAGAGCTTTTCCCCCAGGTCATCCTGAAATTCCAGAAAAATATCGCGAGGTCGGACAACCCGTTCTGATTCCTGGTACAATGGGCACTGCTTCCTATGTATTAGTTGGAACTGAAAAGTCAAAAGAAGCCTGGCACACCGTTTGTCATGGCGCAGGGAGAGTAATGTCTCGTCATGCAGCAATCAGAAAGTTCCCGGGCAGTGAGGTAGTTAAGGATTTAGAAAAAAAAGGAGTTATTATAAAATATTGGGGTTTAAGAGGAATTGCAGAAGAAGCTCCTATGGCTTATAAAGATGTTGATAGTGTAGTTGATGTAGTTCATAATGCCGGCTTATCAAAGAAAGTAGCTAAATTAGTACCCTTAGCAGTAATAAAGGGAGAATAAAGGTCGATCAAAAATTAAATTTTAAAAATATCTTATGGATATTTGGAGCATCTTAATATCAATTTTTATTGTTTTATTATTCTTTAGTGGATTTTTTGAATTAATTGAATGGAAGTTTAATGTTCCGGTAATTGTTGTCTTAATTCTATTTTGGTTTGTGGCTCTTTATAATGATCTTGTAAAACTTAAAAATCGAACTAAAGAAGCTTGGGCAGATATTGATGTCCAGTTAAAACGTCGCTATAATTTAATTCCCAACTTAGTAGAAACAGTAAAGGGTTATGCAACTCACGAAAGAGAGGTTTTTGAAAAGGTGACCGAAGCTAGAAGCAAAGCAATGAAAGCTCAGAGTTTAAAAGAAAAAGGAGAAGCCGAGAATGTATTATCTGACACTTTAAAGACTCTTTTTGCTGTGGCTGAAAACTATCCTCAACTAAAGACATCAGAAAACTTTCTTGAGCTTCAAAGAGAGCTTAGAGATACTGAAGACAAAATCCAGGCTGCTAGAAGGTTTTATAATGCCAATGTCAGAGACTTAAATATCAAAATCGAGAGTTTTCCAGCTAGTCTTGTTGCTAAGCTTTTCAATTTTAAGAAAATGGAACTTTTTGAATTAGAAGCTCCAGAAGAAAGAAAAGCCCCAGAAGTTAAGTTTTAGAAAGCAGTTTTCTATGGCTACCTTATACACTCAAGTAGACTCAAACATCCGCAAAACTTGGATTTTGATTAGTTTCTTTTTAATTTTTATAATAGTTTTAGGTTGGTTTTTTAGTTATTTATTGGAAAATCGAGTAGTTTTATGGATAGCAGTATTTTTTAGCATCTTAATGAGCTTTTCTAGTTATTGGTATTCAGATAAAATCGTCTGCTTATTAACTCAGGCAAAACCAATCGAGAAAAAAGACAATCCAGAGCTTTATAGAATTGTTGAAAATCTCGCTATTACAGCTGGTCTTCCCTTACCTAAAATCTATATTCTTAATGAAGCCCAACCCAACGCTTTTGCCACTGGCCGAGATCCCAAACATGCGGTAATAGCTGTCACTCGGGGTCTTCTGGAAAAACTGGAGAGAACAGAATTAGAAGGTGTGATTTCCCATGAGTTAGCTCATATTGGAAACAGGGATATACTTTTGAGTAGTGTAATAGTAGTTTTAGTAGGGATTGTTTCAATAATATCTGATTATTTTTTAAGAATAAGTCTTTGGAGTGGAAGAAGAAATAGAGAATCAAGGGGCTCAATACTTTTCTTTCTCGGAATTTTAGCTGCTATTTTAGCTCCAATTGGAGCTACCTTAATTCGCCTGGTTATTTCCAGAAAAAGAGAATTTTTAGCTGATGCTTCTGGTGCTCTTTTGACCCGCTATCCTGAAGGTTTAGCTCGAGCTTTAGAAAAAATCTCAGCAGATATTACTCCTTTAAGGGTGGCTAATAATGCTACTTCCCATCTATATATTTCAAATCCTTTTCGAGGAAAACAATCTAAAAATTGGCTTACAAAATTATTTATGACTCATCCTCCAATCGACGAAAGAATTACAGCCTTGAGAGAACTGGAGATATA
>JAGHBK010000054.1 GCA_021161025.1 bacterium
ATTATTATCAGATGTATTCAAATAATAATCATTGTCAGATAAAATTACTTTTGCTTCTAAAGAAAGCATTGATGTAAAATCGAGCCTTAAACCAAAAGAATGAGTTAAAGTAAAATCTGCCTCACATATATCTTTGTATTCATCATGAGTTAAATCCTCAGAAAGATTCCAACCGACTTTTACCTCTTCCATATCAAAATTACCATCAAAACCTAAAGAAAATGTATCAACAATTCTCTCTTGAGAAGAATTAACCTTGTCTCTGACTATTGTTTTTACATAACCAAAATTAGTAGAGAAAAACTTAAAATCTTTAGTTAAACTTAAAGAATAAGTATAAGTCTTCTCATTGGTGGATTTGTCAACAGAGAATCTTTTTCTCAAATCAAACCCTACTTCACAATTAAGATCAGAAGGTAAAATAACACTAAACTTTACACCAGGATTTATCTGTTTGGTAGTAGTAGAGTGCTTACTTAAATTATTTCTATCTATATGCAGGTAATGGTTAACTTTTACATTTCGAGGAAGAAACCATACACCATCAAAGGAGAGAGCTTCTAAATCTTGAGTGCTAAAACCACCGGTGGTATTAAAATGAGAACCTATCCTAGAATAAGTTGTACTTAAAGAATAATTTTGAGTATTTAAATCCAATGATACTTTGTAAGCATTCTCACTCTTTGTTTTTATTTCGTCTGACCTCTTATCCTCATCAGTAAAACTCCTAGCTATTTCAAAAGAAGACTCTAGAATATCATTAATTCTATAATTACCATCAATACTTATCACATGAATCAAAAGCTGTGGGCTGCCTGATATCAAAAAAGCTTCATCATCCAAAGCCCCTCCATAGTTGAAATTTACTGTCAAACGCTGATCGAAAAAATTATTGCCCAATTGGAATCCCCATATATATCTTTTAGCAGAATCGTCACAACGCTGCTCCCAGAGATTTTCCCACTTTGGTATATCTATACCAACAACAGATTCAAAATGAAAACCTTCTTCTCCTCCTAACTTTAGCTTTAATCCTTTTAAGGCGTTACCTAAGGAGTATTCTGAAAAGCTACTGTAAAAATCACCCCCTAATACTTCAAACCAATCGCTACTTAAACCTATAAAAAATTTCTCTAAACTTATGTCTTGAGGATCATCTAGTCTATCATCAGTTACTCTATACACTAGAGAGCCAAAAAAATCATTATTTGAAAGAGGAATAGTAAAATCGATGTTTCCTTCATAAAGAAAGTCAGTATCATCTTTGGGATAAAAAGAGTTAGTTCTATTACCATCTACATGGTAATAGGTTACCGAAAGATCTTGAGTGCCAGAAACCTCAGCAAAGACAAACGTGGGAAGGAAAAAAATCAAAACAAAGAGTAATTCTTGCTTCAAATTCTCCACCATCAAAATGTAGAAAATTTTAACTCGAGAAATTCATTATGTCAAGAAGTAACATTTTTTGGAGTTTACCCATTTTTTAGGTATCCATAAATGATAGAAGGAGTTGTTTAGGTTCTATCTTATAAGTTTTTTTATCTTGAGAGTACCTCCATTTAGTATTAAAAAGTATTCTGTAAATACCATCTGCTAAAGCATACTGTTTAAATGGCGGTATTTGAAAGAATCTCTTTGCTTTTTCATAGATTTTTTTAAGAAGAATATTAAGTTTCAATTTCCTGCCTAGATATACACTTAAAAAATAAAATACAGCCAATAAAAGGGCAACTGTATTTTTTAAAGATGCATAATTTCTTACTCTCACATCCTCTAAATTATACTCCTGTTTTAAAAATCTTATACTCTCTTCTATTTTCCATCTAGTTAAATACATCTCTAAGATTATTATTGGATTCTTATCTACATTAGTTAATAAAAGCATCGGCTCCTGAGAAAATCCTTTTACTACTACTAAGGATAATTCACAATCTATTCCAGGAATTCTTACTTTAATCTTCCCCAAATTCAATTTTCTTTTCTCCTTATAACCTTGATTATCTATCTCTAATTGATATTTAAGAAAGCAGTTCAAATTAGAAGCAATCTCTTTAGCTAATTTCCTTTGAGGAGTATTTAGGTTTAAATAACGGTTGGGCTTTATTCTGATTATGAATCTTAAATTTCTTGAAACTAATTGATTCATAAGGGTTTTTCGGTCTCCACCTCTATCTATTACCCATATACCTTTACCTTTAAGATAACTATCTACGGTATCAATTGCTTTTAAAATCTGTTTATTTTCACTCTTGAATTCATCAGCATAATTTGAATAAAGTTCACTATAGAGAGGATAGAGGTAATCTTGATAGATATTTGCTCCTATTACTTCTAATACCCAATAGCCTTTGGTAGGTTTCTTATTCACTCCATCCCAAACTAAAGATAAAAAATCCATTTTTTTGGCATAAGGCTTGGATATATCAGTTAAATCTAAAGCTAATACCGTATCCCTGTCTATCTTATTTTTTGAATGCTCTATCAGTTTTCTATTTATTTCTGAATAAAGATTCTCATCTTGCAAATTTCTGGATAATCGCATCTCTGTCTCTTTAATAGTTTTATCTCTTCATTAAGACTTCTTGCTATCTCTGATAATTTAATATCTCTTGAAGCCTGTATTCCAAATAACATCTGATGAATAAATTTCTTCTTGGGCTTAGTTAATCCTTTAGATAATACCTCTACAAATCTCTCTAA
>JAGHBK010000027.1 GCA_021161025.1 bacterium
ATCTTCTTTTGTTTTTTTTATCAATGAATTTTGCTCCTATAGGATCTAGTTTTTTATAAATTCTAAACAACTCTTTTTCATTTTTCTTTTCTAAACTTTTTCTTAACTTTTTTTGAGGCAAAACCCTTGGAAATTTAAGGTTATCTACAACTGCTTTTATATAAAGCCCAGTTCCTCCTACTAAAAATGGTAATTTTCCCTTCTTTTGAATTTCTTTAATTGCAAAGATAGCTAATTTCTTATAAAGTGCCACATTAAATTCTTTATTCGGTTTAAGAAAATCAATTAGATAGTAAGGAATTCCCTGTGTTTCTTTTTTGGTGGGTTTAGCGGTACCAATGTTCATTTCTTCATAAATTTGCCTTGAATCAGCCGAAACAATTTCTCCATTAAATTTTTGGGCTAATTTTATGGAAAGATCAGTTTTTCCAGCAGCAGTTGGTCCTAAAATAACAATTAATTTTGGTAGTTTTTGTTTCATTGTTTTATTATAACAGATAAAAAGAGGGTATTTTTACCTTCAAAACACAATAGGTTATTTCACCTTTTATATTCTAATCAAAATTTTTAAAAAAACTAAACCAAAACTCCTTTTAATCCAAAAGAGTCAACGTCTATTATTTTCACTTTAACGAATTGTCCAACTAAATTAGATTTTTTTAAAGGCACCTTAAATTTTACGCTTTTGTAAGTTTTAGTTTTTCCAAGATAGAAGCTGTTTTTCTTTTCTTGAACCAAAACCTCCACTGCTTTCCTGAGGTATTTTTTGTTTTTTTCTAAAGTCATTTCTTTTAAAATTTTACTTAAAATTTTATACCTCTTTTCTTTTTCTTTCTGAGAAACATCATCTTTTAATTTAAAAGCTGTCGTTTGAGGTCTGGGTGAGTATTTAGCAATATAAGCCATATCATACTTTATTTCTTTAAATAATTTGACGGTGTTTTCAAAATGCTTTTTTCGTTCCCCAGGAAAACCGACAATAACATCTGTTGAGAGGCAAACTTTAGGAATTTTATCTCGAATCTTTTTTACTAAATTTTTGTATTCTAAAACTGTATAGTTTCTGTTCATTCTTTTTAAAATTTCGTCGTCTCCTGATTGAACTGGCAAATTTAAATAAGGAGTTATTTTTTCACAAGTGGCCATAACATCTATTAATTCATCAGAAAAATTTTTAGGATGAGGACTGGTAAAGCGGACCCAAAACTTCCCAGGAATTTCGTTAATCATCCTTAATAACTTAGGAAAAGTTATTATTTTTGCATTTTGATTTGTAATTTTGCATTTTGCATTTTGATTTTTGATTTTATTTTGGTAATCATTGACATTTTGTCCCAAAAGCCAAACTTCTTTTGCGCCATTTTTAACAGCTAACCCTACCTCTCTTAAAATATCTTTTGCTCTTCTACAAATTAAAGGACCTCGTGTAAAAGGCACTACACAATAAGAACAGAAATTATTACAACCTGTAGAAATGGGTACAAAAACAGAAAATTTGTTTTCTATTTTAGGGGGAATATGAAAATATTTAACATCAAATCTTTTATTAAACTTTTCATTTCTTTGGTTTGGGTAATATATATATTTTTCTTTTTTTAAGACCTCTTTCCAATAGGGGAGAGTTTTAATTGGCAAGATGTAATCTGCATTTTCTTTAAATTTTTTAAAGTCAGATTTTAAAATACAACCTGTTAAGAGAATTTTTGTTTTTTTATTTTTTGCTTTTAAAATTTTACCATAAACTCTATCAACCGCTGATTGTCTTACAGAACACATATTAATCACCAACAAATCAGCTTCTTTGACTTCTGAAGCTTTTTTATATCCAGTATCTTCCAAAACAGTAGCAATTCTTTCCGAATCACTTTTGTTCATCTGACAACCGTATGTAATTAAACAGTATTTTTTAGACATTTATTCATTCTTACCCTGTAACGAACCCGTAGGTTCTACTACTGGGGTGGCAATTATATGTGATAATGCCAATAACTTGTACTTTCTCTATCTTAAATAAAAAGCCCCCTCTCTTCAAGGGGGCTTTTTAAAAGACATTTTTTATTCTCTATTCTTTCTTTATTCTTCAGCTTTAAAGGATTCAGCTGATTTTTCAGGAAGCAATTTTTTAATCGGGGAAGGTATATATTCCTCTTTTTCTTCTTCCTCTTTCTTACAGATCCCTTCGTAGGCAATCTCTACGCCAGCAACTTTTGCAAAACAGGCGTTAGAATAAGTTTTTCCGTCTTTTCCACATACTGGGTCCCAAAGAGTAATACAGCCTACTGGCTTTTGAGGTTTTACTGGAAGCACTTCTTTTTCTGCTGGCATTATACATTTGAAATCAATTATACAACCTCTTTCATCTTTTTCAATTATAATTCTTCCTTCTTCACAGAATCCAGGAGCAGGTTTTTGAATTTCGGGGCATTCTTTAATTTTCTCTTCAATCCTTTCTTGTGCCCTTTCTAATATTCTTTCCCTCACTTTTAATAATTTTTCTTTCAGTTTAGGTTTTTCTTCTATTGCCTCTCTTAAGCTCTCTAATATTTCCATCTGTTTTTCTTTATCACCGCTTATCTTTTCTACATAATCTTTAAATCTCTCCTGAGCTTCGGGGGACATTTGTTCAAACTTTTCCTTTAATCTTCTTAAAGAATTTTCTTGCGCTTTTCTAATAGCTTCTTTTGCTTCTTCTGGAACTTTTTCTTCTAATTTTTCTAAAACCTCTAAATTCTTAAAGTGTTTGTATCTCGACCCCTTCAGTTCCTCTAAATTTTTTTCTAACTTTTCTTGAATTTTTTCGGGCTTTTCTTCAAGTTTCGTCATTACTTGACCGAACATTTCCAAATGTCTCTCTCTTGCATCTTTAATTTTGTCAAAGGCTTCTGGGGGTACTTGTGTTTCCAGTTTTTCTAATAATCTCTGATGTAAAACTTGATGCTTAGTGAACTTATCCAAAAACTTATTTAACCTTTCTTTTATTTCGGGCCTTTCTTTAATCCTTGTCTTGAATCTTTCTACCTCTCCCTCATTTTTAATTATTTCTTTCTGATAGTTTTCAATCGCTCTTTTGATTTTCTCTGGATCTCTTGTTCTCTCAGCTAATTTTTTCGCTTCTAATAACTTTTCATTCGCAAACCTTTCTCTAAGCTCAATTTTTCTCATCGGGTCAAGAGTAAAAAACAATCTTACCCTCCTTCCCCAATTTTTGAGAAAATAAAGAGGATGGTCTGGTAAAACTCTAGGTTCTCCGACCTCTAAATCCTCTGGCTTTACAGTTTCGTCAAGTAAAACCTCTTCTGCTGCCTCTACTGTTGTTTCTTGATTTCCTTCTTCTTGAGCAAAAGTTATCCCGACAAGAAAAAACAACCCAAAGATTAAAAGTAAAACTTTTAATTTATTCATATGAGAACCTTATGACCTTTTTTATTTACGACCTTTATTTCTTTTTCTCTAATTTTATTTTAATTTTTTCTAAAAACCTCTTCAACTTAATTTGTCCTATATCTCCTCTTCCTCTTTCTCTAACCCTAACTGATTTTGACTTCATTTCTTTATCTCCTACTATCAACATATACGGGATTTTTTTGATTTCTCCATCTCTAATTTTCTTTGAAACTGTTTCTGCTTCATCTCTTAATCTACAACGAAATTTAGCACTACTGAGCTCTTTTACAACTTCTTTGGCATATTTTTTATGTTTAGAACCTACGGGAATTACCCAGATTTGTTCAGGTGATAACCAAAAAGGTAAATTCCCTCCATAATACTCGAGTAAAACTCCAATAAATCTTTCCAAAGAGCCCAAAAGTGCTCTATGAATCATAATCGGGGTTTTCTTTCTGCCTTTTTTATCTATATAAGTCATTTCAAATCTTTCCGGTAAATTGAAGTCTACTTGGATAGTAGTTAATTGCCAAGCTCTTCCTAAAGAGTCTTTTACCTTAATATCAATTTTTGGTCCATAGAAAACCCCTTCTCCTGGATCAATTTGATAAGGGATTTTAGCCTCTTTCAAAGCATATTTTAGGGCATTGGTTGCTCTTTTCCAGTTTTTTAATGTACCCACATATTTTTTAGGGCGAGTAGAAAGGTAAACTTCGTAATCTTTAAAACCAAAATCCTTTAATAGTCTTAAAGCAAACTTTACAATAATTTCTATTTCTTTCGATAGTTGTTCTGGAGTACACCAAATGTGAGCATCATCTTGGGTGAAACCACGAACTCTAGTTAATCCATGTAATGTGCCTGATCTTTCATATCTATAAACTGTTCCTAATTCAGTAAAACGAATAGGTAAATCTTTATAAGACCTGATTTTACTTTTATAAATTACAATATGAAAAGGACAATTCATTGGCTTTATTTGATAATCATCTTTTTCTTCTTTTGTTATCTCGCTTAAATGAAAGGGAGGGAACATACTTTCTTTATAAAAATCAGTATGTCCTGAAGTTTCCCAAAGATTTAATTTTGCAATATGAGGAGTATATACCAACTG
>JAGHBK010000020.1 GCA_021161025.1 bacterium
CTTCTACTACTTCTTCTCCTTTTTGAAAAAGATACAACGCTTCTCCGTCCAAAACATAGTACAATTCTTGAAAGTTTCCTTCATGCCGGTGCCCTTTTGTCTTAGTAAATTCCTTTTCTCCAAGTATTCTCGGGGGGATTATAACAATGTCGTATCTGATGTTGTCTCTTTCCTCAACTCCTCTATACATATAATAGACTTCAAGATTTTCTTTTTTTTCCGCCCATTTTTTGTCAAAAAGCACTTCTTTCATATCTCCGAGATAGCGGATTTTTGGTTTTATACCTTTTATCTCCATACTCGTTTTGTCTTAATATACCATTTTTCTATATTCCCAAGTCTATAACTCGGGTTCACAGCTTTGCGCAGGTTTACTCCTTTTATCTCTTCGGAAACCCAATATATAAAATTAGGGTTATATAGAAAAACTGCTGGTGCATCTTCTGAAAGCAAATCCTGAAATTTCTCTAAATAATTTCTTCTTTTTTCTTCATCTAAACATTCTCTGTTCCCTCTTAAAACTTTATCTACTTCTTTATTTTCATAATAGCTGAGATTTAATCCTGGGTCTATCCGCTGTGAAGAATGCCAAAAGGGATAAGGATCGGGAGTTTTGCTCAAAATTTCTCCGAATAAAAGAGCTTCGTACTCTCTTGGTTTTATAATTTCCCGTTCTATAAAAGTACTATCAACAATTTTAATTTCCACTTTTACTCCTATTTTTTTCCATTGCTTTTTTAAAATTTCTGCTGTTTTTTCAAGCTCCGGCTGGTCAACTGTTGTCAAATCAATTTTAAAAAGTGTTGTTTCTTGTTTTTCTTTACATAACTCGTTCAATTTTGCTCTTGTTTTTTTTCCTACAAATCCGCTTCCTTTTACTCCTTCTACGTATTTTTTTTGAAAAATTTTGACTGCTTCTTTTGTTTTATTCCCAAAATAACCCGTTATTTCCCCTTGAGGATAAATATCATTATATTGAGAGAGGCATTCCTGTAATTTTTTTACTTCTCCTCCCTTATCTCCAATACTTAAGTTTTTGGAGAAGTTAAATATTTCAGCTTTCTTTTCTCTGATACCCTGATTATTTTTCTCTAATCCTTTTTCATCAAGGATTTCGTTGGCAGTTTCTGGGTCAAAAGGATAAGTTATCAGTGGGGGGTTGAAACCATAGAAATTCGGCAAAATAGGAGAATTGACTATTTCTCCCTTGTTATCTAAGACTTTTTCTATAATTTCTTTTTTGTCCGTTCCGTAATTTAGCGCTTGTCTTATTTCTTTATCTTTTAAGAATTTTGACTTTTTTGGATTTAAGAAAACAGCAAAATACCTAGGCAGATTCAGAAAATATTGTTCATATTTTCCGTTTACTTTTTTGTTCGCTTCTGAAGATGACAGAGAAAATCCGTCGATTGCGTTCTGTTCAGCTGCTTTTAATAATTCGTCTTCAGAAGAAAAAAAGAAAAAGACTATTTTTGGAATATACGGTTTTTCTCCGTAGTAGTATGGATTTATTTCAAGTGTTACAGATTCAATATAACCCTTTTCATTTTGTTTTAAATCTACGAATTTGTAAGGGCCTGTTCCAACAGGTTTTAAATTGAATATAGAAAGGGGAAAGTTTTCTGGCGGGACTTTTTCCCAAATATGCTTTGGTATAATTTTTTGCGTAGTTCGGTCTAAAAATATACTCGAACAATTAGGCAGTTTAAAACGCACTGCGTATTTTGAAATTTTTTCTGTTTCTACTCCTATCCAGTTAGCGCGGGCTGGACTTCTGTACTCCGGATTTTTAATAATTTCTATCGTAAAAATAACATCGTCAGCAGTAAAAGGCTTTCCGTCTGACCAGCGCACTCCTTCTTTTAGATAGAAATCAAAAATTTTTCCTTCTTCCTCTATTTTATAACTTTTTGCCAAGTCAGGAACGAGATTCAGATTCTCGTCATATTTCATTAGTCCGGAAAAAATAACTTCTGTAAGATCTCTATCTACATCAAAAGCGTCGGCATAAACTGGGTTTATTAATCTCGGCTGTCCTACTAGACCTTCTTTGTAAACTCCGCCCTTTTTCGGCTTAATTTCTGTGTGTTTAAGGTAGAAATCTGCGGAGAGATAAAAAAGGGAAGCGACTATTGCTGTAAGCGATAAACGAAAAACTATTTTTTCTTTTTTTAAGAAAGTTCTAAAAAGCTGTCTCCATTGATTTTTAGAGGGGATATTAAACTTGAGCTTTTTATCCATTTTTTTGCTCCGGAGCCGAAGTTTAAATGGCCAAATTTACTAAAGCAAGAATAATAAAAGCCGCTCCCGAAAGGCAACTTATCCAAAATATTTTTTTCTGTATTCCTCGTCTGGTGGCATAGGTTCCCCCTTCGCTTCCGAAGGCAGCGCCCAAAGCTGTTCCTCTTTGCTGTAGAAGGATGGAAATTATTAATATAAGAGCTGTTATAAGCTCTGCGTATAGAATTAGTTTATTCATATTCTTTCTTAAATAATTCCTTTTTTTTCAGCCGGCATCCAGCGTGGTAAGAACAAACTCAGTCCCCAGATAATTAGCGTTGCCCAAAAAAGCGGTTTAATTCCATCGATAATTAATTCTATAAAAATAACGTCTGCTACCCAGACTATAGC
>JAGHBK010000035.1 GCA_021161025.1 bacterium
TCCTTATACAAATTGATGTTGGTTAAAGATAAAAATGATCCCAAAACAGATTGTCTCGTTCGTAATCTAAAATCACAGCTTAAAAAAGACCCCGGAAGAAAAATTGTAATTTTCTCTGAATACGTAGATACAGTTAACTATCTTAAACCTATTTTAGAAAAAGCATTCCCGGATAGAGTATTATCTGTCACGGGAAGTTTAGCTACATCCAAAGTGAAAGAAATCAATAAAAACTTCGATGCATCTTATCCGGAGAAAGAGGATAGATATGATATTTTGCTTTCATCTGACAAACTTTCCGAAGGATTTAATTTAAACCGCGCTGGTATGGTTATCAACTACGATATTCCCTGGAATCCAGTGCGGGTTATCCAGCGAGTAGGGCGTATAAACCGTATAAGCAAGAAAGTCTTTGACGAACTTTACATTGTAAACTTCTTTCCTACCGAGAAAGGTGCAGAGCTTGTAAAGTCACGCGAGATTGCCAGTAATAAAATGTTTCTGATTCATAATACCTTAGGAGAAGATGCCAGGATATTTGATATAGATGAACAACCTACCCCGGCAAAACTGTATGAGCGCATTCAACAGAATCCAGAGAGAATGGAAGAAGAAAGTTTCTATACTAAGGCTCTTAATGAATTTTTTAAAATTAAAGAAACCAACCCGGATTTAATATCTTCTCTGGATAAATTCCCCTTGCGGGTAAAAGTAGCCAGGAGGTCAGATAGCGACAAACTTCTCGTATTTATAAAAAAGAACAGGTTATATATCCAGGCAGCAAAGTATACGGCAGAGTCAAAGCCTGAAATTTACGGCACCACTTTTGAAGAAGTGTTTGAAAGAATAGCCTGTACACCAGAAGAAAAAAGGCTTGAACTTAGCGAAAAATTCTGGGAAGTTTACGAAAAAATAAAAACTTTTAAGAGTTTTAAGTCTTCTCCTTTAGCTGAGCAGAGTCTTGAGCGAAAGGCAATCAATAATCTTAAAACTTTTATTTATCATATCAGTCATGAAGAAGTTTTTAAGGTCAAAAGATTTCTTAAAGCCCTGCTTGATGATATCACTGATTACGGGACACTTTCCGACTATACTTTGCGCCGGATTGCCAATCTTGAAAGCCAGGATGATAAGAGATTGAAGAAATCTCTCAAAGAAATATATGCTTTAAAAGAGGAACTCGGTGAAGATTATCTTGAAAGAGAGAAAATTCGCCAAAGGGACTTAACTAAAGAAATCATCGTAGCCATAGAACACCAGAAATAACAATATGACCAGGGGAGAGTTAAAGGTAATTTTAAAGGAGGGCGAAGGATACAAAGTCGAATTTAAAGAAAAGGTAAGTAATATCGAGAAGGAGTTGGTAGCATTTGCCAATTCCTCTGGTGGCAGGATACTGCTTGGGGTAACTGACGATGGTAAGATTAAGGGAATAAATATAACCAATAGACTGAAATCTATGATTCAAGATATAGCGAATAATTGCCGTCCTGGAGTAAAGATTTCTTTGGAGAGCGCAGGTAATATACTTATTGTCAATGTAAAAGAAGGAGAAGATAAACCCTATGAATGTGCTTCAGGTTTTTACAAAAGGATAGGGTCAAATTCTCAGAAAATGACAAGAAACGAACTAATTAGATTCTTTAAAGCAGAGGGCAAAATCAGGTTTGACGAACTTATAGAGCCAAAGTTTAGTTATTCTAAAGATTTTGACAGAGGAAAATTTAAAAGATTCTTGCAGCTGGCAGATATTTCCGGAGCAGGAGGTGCAGAAAAGTTACTTGTTAGTTTGGGGGTGGCTGAGAAGCAGGAAGGCAGGTTGTATTTTAATAATGCTGGCATACTTTTCTTTGCCAAAGAGCCACAGAGGTTTATCCCCTGGTCGGTTTATACTGTGGCGTTATTTAAAGATGAAGCAGGAGTTGATATTATAGACAGAAAAGAAATAACTGGCAGTTTATTTGAGATTGTAGAAGAGGTAATGAAATTTGTAAGGCTTTATACAAAAGTTGCCTACCGTTTTACCGGCAGGCCTCGTAGAGAAAATGTATATGAATACGCTTTTGATGCCATCAGGGAGGCAGTAATAAATTCAGTAATGCATAAATACTACTTTGAACATGGACACAACAATATCTTGAGATTCTTCCCTGACCGAATAAGGATTGAAAACTACTGGCAGAGGCCTCCCCATTTTGTTCTTGGCAGAACTGTTTTTAGAAGAAATCATATTATCGCTGATTTGTTTTCCAGGATTCACTTCGGCGAGAAGATGGGCACAGGTTTTGAGAGAATAAGACAAATATGTAAAAGAGAAAAAGCCCCTTATCCTGATATTGAGTTTACCGAAAATTACTTCTATATAACTTTCAAACAGAGTTATGAATACCTGAAACTTGCTGGAGAAAGGCCTCCTAAAGAAGAGTTTTTAACTACTACCCAGAAAACTACCCAGAAAACTACCCAGAAAATTTTAGTCCTCATTAAACAAAATCCCCATATTACCCGAAAAGAACTTGCTCAAAAAATAGGTAATATAACAGAGGAGGGCATAAAGTATCATTTAACGCAAATGAAGAAGAAAGGAGTTATCAGAAGGTTTGGCCCTGATAGAGGCGGGTATTGGCAGATTATTGATGGTAGATAATGAGCAAAGAAGTTCTACAAAATATTATTGACGACTTTTCTGTAGACAAATTCCAGTTATTTTTCCGCAGAAAAAGCAATAAATTCAGGTTTCCAAATGAACCCATTTATGAAGAAAGCGAAAACTTTACCGATGGCCTAAAAATAGCAGAAGCAAAATTTGAGGATGGAAAATTAATTGTCTGCGCCTTTTTATCTAAGCAAGACCTTTCCGAACGTTCCGGCAAAAAGGCACAATACGAGATTGGCAAAAAAATATTGAGACACACTGAGACAGACGCCGGTATATTTATCTTTTATGATACTCAAGGAAGTTTTCGTTTCAGTTTAATTTATGCTAACTATTTAGGCAGGCGCCGTGACTTTAGTAATTTCCGCCGTTTTACCTATTTTGTTAGCGAAGAATTAACCAATAAAACATTCTTGCAAAGAATTGGAGAAGGCGATTTCTCAACGCTGGAAAAGATTAAAGATGCTTTTTCAGTTGAGCCGGTAACAAAGCAGTTTTATAACGAATTACAGAATTGGTATTTCTGGGCAATGGATGAAGTGGAATTTCCCGATGATGAAGATAAGGATAGAGAAAACCGCAATGCCAAGAGCCTGATAAGGCTCATTACCAGAATTATCTTTGTGTGGTTTATGAAAGAGAAGAAGTTAGTTCCGGAAACGCTTTTTGACAAAAAATTCTTAGATAACATTCTGGATTATAAAGATAAAACTGGCAGCACTTATTATAAGGCAATACTTCAGAACCTTTTTTTTGCTACCCTTAACACACCAATGAAAAAAGACAATCCTAAAA
>JAGHBK010000081.1 GCA_021161025.1 bacterium
GCTGGGATTAAATCTCTCTCTAATTCGTCGCCTACCATCAGAGTTTCTTTGGGTTTAACTTTTAATGTTTTTAAAACTACTAAAAATGCTCTCGGATCAGGTTTTAAAAATTTAGTTTCTCTGGGAGTAAAAATTTTAGCAAATTTTTCTAAACCCAAATTTTCAATTACAAATTTAGCGTTAGCTGACAAAATAGCTTTTTGATAAGGGAGATTAATTATTTCTTTCACATCATCATAAAGTTGATAAACAATATTTTCTTTATAAAAATCAGCTAAAGCTTCAATTTTTTCTGGAGTGGGATTCTTAAGAAACTTTTCCAGAAGCTTTTTACTCAAATCTACCCAACTAGTGGCATAACCCATTAATCCTGCAAAAGTAGTGGTAAATGATTTAAGATCTTTTTCTGTTTTGAGATCAATCCCAATTTTTTTATAAAAAGAAAAAAACTCCCTTGGTTCAATTTTAAACACCGAATAACCTAATGTCTTATAAAAATCGAATAAAATTAATTTCGGTTTCATAATTAAATCTCATTCAATTATTACCCTCAGGACTTCTTCAATTGAGGTAACCCCTTGAGCGGCTTTCACAAAACCATCTTCTACCATTGTCCTCATGCCCTCTTTCTTAGCCTGTTCTTCAATTTTATCTGCATCTTCTTTATTTACAATCAATTCTTTAACAGTCTCTGTAATGGGTAAGACCTCGAAAATTCCAATCCTTCCTTTATAGCCATCCGGACATTCTTTTGTACTTTTTGCTCTCCAAAAAGTAATATCTTTTAAGGTGTCTCTTCTTTTCGCTAATTTCTCTTCTTTTAAAATTTTCAAAATTCTCTCAGGTTTACAATATTTAGCTATATTTTTTATTTGAGAAGTAGTTAATTTATACTTTTCTTTTCCCTCACAGAGTCTTCTGACTAATCTTTGAGCAATTACTAAATTTAATGTCGAAGAAATTAAAAATGGTTCTGCTTTCATGTCAATCAATCGAGGAATGGCACCTGCTGCATTGGTAGTATGCAAGGTAGATAAAACTAAATGGCCAGTTAAGGCAGCATTAATAGCCAAAGAAGCAGTTTCATTATCTCTTATCTCTCCTACCATAATAATATCTGGGTCTTGTCTAACTAAAGCCCTCAGTCCGGAAGCAAATGTTAAACCAATTTTTGGGTTTACTTGAGTCTGATTAATCCTTGGCATTCGATATTCAATCGGATCTTCTATTGTTGAGATGTTTACTCCCGGAGTATTCAAAATCTCCATCATCGCATACAGGGTAGTAGTTTTACCAGAACCTGTAGGCCCTGTTACCAAAATCATTCCCACTGGCTTTCTTAGATTTTCCTGAACTCTTTCTAAGGCTTCCCCTCTTAAACCTAATCCTTCGAGAGTATAAGCTTTAGCAGTCTCAGATAATAATCTCATTACTACCTTCTCCCCCTCTATTACCGGCAAAATCGAAACCCTTACAGAATATTTATAATCTTCTGTTTCTATTTTAAAGCGTCCATCTTGAGGTAAACGGTGTTCGTCGAGTTTTAAATCCGAAAGGACCTTTATTCTAGCCACAATCCCAGCAGCTGCACTTTTAGGAAGGGTCATTGCATCTCTTAAAATACCATCAATTCGATAACGAACCAAAACTTCTTTCTCCATTGGTTCGATATGAATATCAGAGGCTCTTTGTAAAATGGCATGTTTTAAGAGAGTATCAACAATTCTAATAACTGGTAACTCTTTAGCTGCTTTTTCTAACTCCTCTTTCTCTTCTGTTTTTTTACCTTCTTTAACTATTGATATTCCTCCTGCCTCCTTTTTAATAATTTCGCCAAACTCTGCCTCTAAGGTTTTTTGATATTGTTGAAGGGCATTTTTTATACTTTTTGGGTTAGTAAGTCTGGGTAAGATTCTCAGGAGCGTGGTCTTCTTAATAAATTCAATTGTTCTTAAATCTTCAGGATCTAACATTGCTACTTCAAGGTTTTTACCCCTCTTTCTAAAGGCTACAATATTATGAGAACGAGCTATAGGCTCTGGAATAATTTTTAAAACTTCTGGATCAATTTTTTCCTTTTCTAAATTAACAAAAGGGATTCCTAAAATATAAGCTTTAAGCTTAATCAGTTCCTCTTCTGAAATCAAACCTTCTGAAATCAAAATATCATCAATTTTCTTTCCGGTTGATTTAGCTTTTTCTAAAGCTTTATCAAATTGTTCTTTTTTAATCAAACCTGCATCTAACATGAAGGCTCTCAATTGTTGGGGCTCTACTCTCATAATTGTTTAAGTTTAACGGTTAAGGTTAGGAAGCCTGTTTCGTTTAGAGGTTAGGTGTAAGATCTTTTTTACGTAACCCTCTAACACCTCACAATACGGGCTTCTTTACCGTAACCTTTTGACATCTTACTTAATTACTCACCTAAAGCTTTTTTAATTTTTTGAACTACTTCTTCTAAAGAATAATTTGCCTTCACTAAATAAGTAGTAGCTCCCAATTCAATAGCTTTTTCAACATCTGCTATTTCCTCTAAGTTTGTTAAAACAATAATCGGGATCTCTTTTGTCTCTGAATCTCCTTTTAATCTTTTTAGGACTTCAAAACCATGCAGTTTTGGCAAAATTAAATCTAACAAAATTAAATCGGGCTTTTCTTTTTTTGCTAAGTTCAACCCCGTTTCTCCATCTAATGCAGAGATCATTTTAAATCCCTCTTGAGATAATATTTCTCCAAAGGTTTTTTGTAAAGCTGATTCGTCTTCAATAAATAATATTTTCTTCATAGCTTAATACGATCCGAATAATTCTATATCTGCGATCCGAATAATCCTAATATATCATTCGGATAATTCGGATGTTATTCGTAGATTAGGATCGCTATCAGAATAATTCGGATGTCATTCGTAGATTAGGATCGCTATTATTTAATTGGTAATGTAAAATAAAATGTCGACCCTTTGTTTTCTTTACTTTGAAAGCCAATTTTCCCGCCTGATTTTTCTATTATGGCTTTGGCGATATAAAGACCTAAACCAGAACCCTGAGTTCGATGCCGCATTACATTTGAAGACCTAAAAAATTTCTGAAAAATATATTTTTGGTCTTCTTTTGGAATACCTACGCCATTATCTTTTATTTCAAAATGGAGCTTTTTGTTTTTCTTTTTCAGTAACATTTCAACCTTACCTTTGTCTTTTGTATATCTAATAGCATTGTCTAAAAGATTTTCTATGACTTGTTTTATTTGAAACGGATCTGCTGAAATTTTAGGTAATTTATTTTGATATTTAAAGTATAACTTTACATTTGAAGCTTTAGCAAAGGGCTGAAA
>JAGHBK010000072.1 GCA_021161025.1 bacterium
GCCCCACACTGTTTGTAAATATTGTGGATATTATAAAGGAAGGGAGGTGATTAATGTATTAGATAAATTAGAAAAGAAGGAAAGGAAAAAAAGAGAAAAAGAAATAGCAAAACATGAAAAAGAGGAAAGAAAGCCTGAGACATTAAACATGGAAGCTCTATCTCGTAAAAAATAAAGTAGTTATTAAAAATTTATCATGGCATCAAGGCATCTTTGTAGATCAATTGCTATGCAATCCCTCTATGAGTGGGATTTTTCAGATAAAAAGAAAGACCTTAAAAAAATTGTTGAAAGAAATATTAATGAATTTGGAACAGGTTTGGAAGATACAAGTTTTATCTGGGAATTGATTACTGGAATCATAGACCATCTTTCAGAAATAGACGAAATTATTGAAAAAGCAGCTCCCCAATGGCCAATTTCACAAATTAATATTGTAGATAGAAATGTTTTAAGGATAGGGCTTTATGAGTTGTTATTCGGTGATAAGAAAGCAGTACCTCCTAAAGTAGCTATTAATGAGGCAATTGAATTAGCTAAAGGTTTTGGGGGGGGATCTTCAGGAAAGTTCGTAAATGGAGTTTTAGGTACTGTATACAAGCAAATTCAAAATGAAAAGTGAAAAATTTAAAATAAAAAAGGACTTTTCTCTATTCGAAAAAAAGATAGGAATTGAGTTTAAAAACAAAAATTTGTTAATCCAAGCGTTCTGTCACAGGTCTTATCTTAATGAAAATCCTGACTTTCCATTGGGGCATAATGAAAGGTTAGAGTTTTTAGGAGACGCAGTATTAGAATTAGTGGTTACAGAGTATTTATTTAAAGAATATCCTGAGAAAACAGAAGGAGAGTTAACCAACTGGAGGGCGGCTTTAGTAAATGCGAGAGAACTTTCAAAGGTTGCTACTGAGTTAGGATTTAATGATTTTTTACTTTTATCAAAAGGCGAGGAAAAAGAAACAGGTAAAGCAAGAAGATATATTTTGGCAAATACTTTCGAAGCTTTAATAGGAGCTTTTTATTTAGATAAAGGATATAAAGATTGCCAAAAGTTTATTAAAAAGTATGTAATTAAAGACTTACCCTATATTTTAGAAGCTGGACTTTTTAAAGATGCGAAATCTCGTTTTCAAGAAGCAGCCCAAGAAAGAGTTGGAATTACTCCCACCTATGAGGTTTTGAAAGAATGGGGACCAGACCATGCAAAACATTTTGTTGTAGGGGCTTTCCTTGGTAAAGAATTAGTAGCTAAAGGTAAAGGTTCTTCAAAACAAGAAGCAGAAGAAAGAGCCGCAGAAGAAGCCTTAAAAATAAAAGGCTGGTAGAACGTCTCTTGGCAGTCAAACTTAAAAGGTTTATTCGTATATTCGTAAATATTCGTAATTTCGTAGAGGTATGTTAGTTATAAGAATGTTAAGAATCGGTAAGAAGAATCAACCCTCTTTTAAAATAGTAGTTATAGATAAAAGAAAACCACCAAAGAGTGGGAATTTTGTGGAAGAGGTTGGTTTTTGGAATCCTATAACAAAAGAAAAGGTGCTGAGAGAAGAAAGAATAAAATATTGGATTTCAAAAGGTGTTCAGTTATCAGCGAGTGTACATAATCTATTGGTTTCAGAGAAAATTTTAGAAGGTAAAAAAATTCCAAAGCATAAAAAACCAAAATCTAAAAAAGAAGAAAAACCAAAAGAAGAGGAGATATCCCAGAAAGAAGACAGATCAGAAGAGGAAAAGAAAGAAGAAAAACCAGTTTCAAAAGAGGAAGAATCAAAAAGAGAAGCCGGAGAAGTCAAAGAGGAAAAACCGGAAGACAAGAAAGAAGTACAAACCCTTGACAAAAGCCTTAAAAAAGAGTAAAATTTAAAGCAGTAGCTTTTTCCAGATCCTCCTGAATTGTTGGAGGAAAGAATTTCCAAAAAGGTCGAAGCTACTAAGAAAACCAACAAGCTGATTGATAGAAATATGGCAGAGAAAAAGCCAGCAGATCAAGAATTTCTTGAATTTGTGATTAAGTCCTTGGTTGACCACCCCGATGATGTAAAGGTTGACCGAGCAGTTGATGAAATGGGGGTACTCTTAACCTTAAGTGTACACCCAGACGACATGGGTCAGATCATCGGTAAAGGTGGTTCTACTGCCCGAGCTATTAGAAATTTGGTTCGGATTGTTGGTCTTAAGAATCACGCTAGAGTGAACTTAAAGATTGCCGAACCTCAAGGAGCAAATAAAGCTTCTCAAAAAGAAGCTCAGGCAGAGGGAGAATTAGAAGAACTCAAACTCTAATTTAGAGTTGAAATTTTCCAAAAACCGTGCTATCTTAGATGGTAGCCGGTTTTTGGTTTTATGATTCAATTTGATATTATCACAATTTTTCCTAAGATCTTTGATTCTTATCTTAAAGAGTCCCTTTTGAAAAAAGCTCAAGAAAAAGGCTTGATTAAAATTCGCATTCATAATCTTAGGGATTGGACAAAAGACAAACACCAAACAGTTGACGACAGGCCCTTTGGAGGGGGATTGGGAATGGTACTCAAGATTGAACCGATTTATCGAGCGGTTCAATCTCTAAAATCCAAATCTCAAAAACCAAAATCCAAAATTAAGGTAATATTATTTACTCCAAGAGGTAAACAATTTAATCAGAAAATTGCAACAGAGCTTTCTAAAATGAAGCAAATAATAATGATTTGTGGAAGGTATGAGGGGGTAGATGAAAGGGTAGCAAAACATATTGCAGATTTAAATCTTTCAATTGGACCTTATGATTTAATGGGAGGAGAAGTAGCAGCTATGGTTTTGATAGAAACAATTTCTCGATTGATTCCTGGAGTTATTGGAAAACCAGAACTATTAAAAGAAAGAGTTAAAAAAGGGGGTTTTGTTGAGTACCCTCAATATACACGACCTGAAGTTTTTTCACCCCCACACCTTATAAAAGGTAGTGGGGGTAAACCCCCACACCAAAAAATTGGTAGTGGGGGTAAACCCAAAAAAGGGATAAAATGGAAGGTTCCTAAGATTTTATTATCTGGCCATCATAAAAAGATTGAAGAGTGGCGTAAAAAACACCAAAAGATAATTGAAAAGTAAAGATTTTTATAGTAAAATTAGAATCAGGGTGTGTAGTCCCGTACGGCGCGGGGGCAGACTGTAAATCTGTCGCTCTCTGAGCCCAGTCGGTTCGACTCCGACCACACCCACCAAAACCTAATTCTAGGTTTTGAAAGAACCGTTTTGTGGGCGGCCTCGCCTTTGGCGGGGCTCGCTCTTTTCAAAAATTTATTTGCCTGCCTTCTAAAAGTCTAAAAGATTAAAAAAATCGCCAATTTCTTGGCGAGTTTAAAGAGTCATTGCGTATAACCTCCTGTTGTCCGAGTGCATTAGCACCGAAGTGAGCATTAGCGAGCGGAGAGTCGTGAACAAAAGCATTATTGAGTTGTATCGTATTTCTTGCTATTATGTGCAGTCAGCAGTTATTTTTGTTTTGTAGGTCTCAATGCATGTGCCCAGCCAGTGCCGCCACAAACGCGGCACATATGGTATCCTCTGCTTCCTCTGTCGGTTCCAGTTCCGCTACACCATGCACAAGTTTCAGGCCCATAACTGATAACGGGCTGAGTCATTTTTCTCACCTCCAAAAGTTGATTCTTTATTGAATTGTCAAAGATTACTCTTTAAATATACTATAGCAAAAAGGTTTGCTCAAGTTTTGACTAAAAACCTTGACAATTGGGGCGTATTTTTTTATATATTTATCTTACTCTTTCACCGGCTTTTTTCTTTTTAAAGTTGTAATTCAAAAATTTTTATGCTATTATAAAATTGGTTTTTGATACTATGCTTTCTTTCAGCGCCTCCTAATACGCTGGAGGAGGTGGGTGTACCGCGCAAAGTACGGTCTATTCCAACCCTTCAAGAATTTTCCAATAAAATACCAAGTTTAGTGGTATAACCATCCAATTACCTGAGTAGCTCAGGAAGTACTGTTTGCCGGAGTAGTTTAGTGGTAAAACACTTCTTTGGTAAAGAAGTGAGCATGGGTTCGATTCCCATCTCCGGCTCATGGCAAAGAAGAAGGTTTTTGTAAAACTTAAATGTTCTGAATGCGGAAAGGTAAATTATTATACTCACAAATCAAAAAAAATAGCTGAGTCAAAGTTAGAATTGAAAAAATTTTGCAAGTGGTGTAAAAAACATACCTTACATAAGGAAGCTAAGAAATAAAGGGACCTCGGTTAATTGGTAAACCACCAGTCTCCAATCCCCCCCCACTATTAAATATGGGAGTGTCGGTTAACAGGCAAACCACCGGTCTCCAATCCCCCACCAAAATCATGGGGACTTAGTTTAACGGAAAAATAACGGTCTCCAAAACCGTTGATGGGGGTTCGACTCCCTCAGTCCCCGCAGATTTGGTGGGGGACGAGTCCTGCCACTCCCGCACAATGGTGGGGGGCGATTCACTCAGTCCCCGCAAATGAAAAGGCGCGGTTTCCCGCGCTCTTTTCTTTTTTGAACCCCTCTCTTTTACTCTCTTAAGAGATAAGAAGGCAGAGAGAGACCCATTTTGGCTATATTATTCAAAATTGAACCAATCAAAGCCAACCATATTAAAGCATAAGCTCCCTGAGTTACTATAGCTATACTAGGGATAGCTTGAGCTACCATTGTTAAAACCGCGAAACCGAATACATATCCTAAAACCGGCTTTACCATGAAGTTGGCTACTTTTCCCAATCTAAAATCCTTTTTCATAATAGCAGCTACTAACCCTAAAACAACATCAATTCCAATTAGGGTGACAATCCATTGGATTTGAGGGGTTCCGAGAGCTGAAATCAGTTCTGCCATGTTTGAAGGTAATTATTTAAACTCGACCTTTTGTATTATTTTATGGTATACAATTTAAAATACCTAATCAAGGCAGTTTTCTACAACCTTAAAA
>JAGHBK010000008.1 GCA_021161025.1 bacterium
AAATAAAGAAATAATAAAGAGAATAGCTAAAGAAATAAGTTTAGCTAAAAAAGAGAAGTCTTTTAGATTACTAATTGGTAATGGAGGAGGTTCTTATCCTCATGTTCCGGCTAAAAAATATAAAACAGCCGAAGGCGTCATTAACAAAAATAGCTATAAAGGAATAGCTGAGGTTCAAGATGCAGCCTCGAGATTAAATAGAATTGTAATCAGGGCACTATTAGATGCAGGTGAAAATGCAATTTCAGTTCAGCCTTCTTCTGTTTGTTTAACTAAAAATTCGCGAATTGTTGAGTTTTACACAAAACCTTTGGAGATATTTTTAGAAAAAGGTATGGTTCCAGTTATTTATGGTGATGTTGGTTTAGATTTAAAGAAAGGATGTAGCATTATATCAACAGAAGAACTATTTGTTTTTTTAGCAAAAAAATTAAAGCCAAAAAGGATTATTTTTGCGGGAATAGTAGATGGAGTTTTTACTGCTGATCCTTTAAAGCAACCCGATGCTAAACTTATAACTGAAATCAACTCAAAAAATTATCCAAAGATTAAAAAAATGCTTTCGGGAAGCGCAGGTATTGATGTTACGGGAGGTATGTTATTAAAAGTAGAAAAGTGTTTAGAACTAGCTCAAGTTGGAGTTGTTTCTTATATAATTAATGGAGCAGTAAAAAATCGCCTTAAGGATACACTTTTGAAAAAAAGAGTTAAGGGTACAGTAATTAGAGAGTAATAAATGCTTTACAATTCTTTTTAAATTTGTTATAGAGAATTTACAAAAGCACCTTAAGTTGAGAATATGGAGATGGTAAACTTGGAAGTAAGAACGATTACAAGACAAGTCCAAGAAGATGGACCAGAGGCAACAATAAAAGCGATAGAAAAAACTCTAAAAGGTCCTCCCTACTGGATGTGTTCATCCATCCACTTTGAATATGCAGATTTGCTAAGGAAAGCTATCCCCTTGATCAGGGAAGGGAAGCTTGATGAACTCAAAAAGATAGACAAACAGCTGGAATCTCTCATACTTCAAGACCTTTTCGATTAACGGCCAATGACTTTTTGTATCCATCAAAGAGAGGAGTTCCCTCTCCTTTTTATTTTAAAATTTTTGTTATATTTTTTCACTGAAAGATAAAGGGGAAACTGTTTAGTTCCCCCTTAAAAGAATTGGTGCAATCGGTGGTGGTTCACTTTTATCAACCTCTATCCCTTTTTCAGAAACCTTGAATTTTCCTGAGTAGATCTTTGACGAACTACGAACAACCACCTCATAGGTTCTCCCCATACATAGTTGGTATAACGTTCCTGGGTTTTTAGTCCTTACTTTCTCCCCAGAAGGAGTTAATCGGCGTTTATTTTTATGAAGACACTCGTTAACACTCAATTCTATAAACCATCCTTTGTTTGGAAATACGACAAAAACTGTTTTTTTTCTTTTTCCCAACTTATCACCTCCTTTGGGACGAGTTGTTTTAAAACTAATTATGTAATTATCAAAAATTTTCTAACAGGTCAAGAAGACAATCTGGGGAAAAGGGGTTTACTTTCCTTTGTTTTTAATTGCTCAAGAATTTTCTCTGAGGTTTCTGGTAAAAAAGGTTTTAGAAGTTTAGCAATATTAGACAAAGCAATTAATAAATCAGAAATAACTTCTGGGTCTTTTGTTTCCCAGGGTCTTTTTTCTTCAATGTACTTATCACAAAAATGAATCAGGTCCCAAATTGAAATTAAAGCTTCATTAAATTTAAATTCCTCTAGAGCTTTTTTATATTTTTCTTGAGTTTTATCAATTTTTTCTTTTAGTTTTAAGTTTTGAGTTTTGAGTTGTAGTTCTGAGTTTTGAGTTTTGAGTTTTGTTGCGAGAGTAATAACTCGAGCAACAAGATTTCCTAATCCTTTTGCCAAATCTGCATTATATCTTTCTCTAAATTTTTCATCAGTAAAGTCACCATCTTCTGTGGGGGAAATTTCTCGCAAAAGAAAATATCTTACTGGATCAGTACCGTATCTTTTTACTAACTCAAATGGATCGATAACATTTCCCAAACTTTTTGACATTTTTTGACCTGAAACAGTGATATAACCATGAATAAAAATTGTATTAGGAAGAGAAAGTTTAGCTGAAAGTAAAATTGCGGGCCAATAAATGCAATGAAATCTGGAAATTCCTTTTCCTATGATATGTAATTTATTTTCATTTTCTTGCCAAAATTCTTGAAATTTTTCGCTGTCTTTGGCATATCCTAAGGCAGTAATATAGTTTGTAAGAGCGTCAAACCACACCCAAATAATTTGGGTAGGATCATCAGGTACTGGAATTCCCCATCCCTTAGCTCTCTCTGCAGAACGGGAAATACAAATGTCTTCCAGTCCTGACCTTATAAAACTAAGAACTTCATTTTTTCTTGATTCAGGAATAATTTGGATTTTATCTGTCTCAATAATTTTTTCTAATTCATTCTGATATTTTGAAAGTCGGAAAAAGTAGTTTTCCTCTTCTATCAACTCGGGTTTGGTTTTATGTTCTGGACAAAGTCCATTAATTAATTCACCTTCTTTATAAAATACTTCACAGCCTACACAATAAAGCCCCTTGTAAGTTTTTTTATAGATATCTTCTTTACAGGCTAACCAAAGTTTTTGTGCTCCTTTAGTGTGCCTTTCCTCAGTAGTTCTAATAAAATCGTCAAAGCTTAAATTAAGAGCTTCTTTTAATTGATAGAATCTTTCGGCATATTTTTCCACTAATTCCTTAACATCTATTCTTTCTTTCTCTGCTGCCTGAACATTCTTCAAAGAGTTTTCATCTGTCCCCGTTAAAAAGAAAACCTCCTCATCTAATAATCGGTAATAGCGAGCAATAACGTCAGCCTGAATCTTTTCTAAAGCATGGCCTATATGAGGAGAGGCATTTACATAATCTATTGCAGTTGTGATATAAAGTTTTCTCTTTGACATAATTTTATTTTCTACAATGATCCACAATCACTATAAATTCTCCTTTTATTGGATGTTTTTCTATTTCTTTAATTACCTCGTTCATTTTGCCTCGATAAACTGTTTCAAATTTTTTGGTTAACTCTCGACAAACAACAATCTCTTTTTCTTTAATAAATGATTTTAATTCTTTTAAGGTTTTAATTATTCTATAC
>JAGHBK010000066.1 GCA_021161025.1 bacterium
TACTTTAACCGTATTTAGGCCAACAACATTTTTTATATTTCTTGCCTGAACCACAAGGACAGGGGTCATTTCGACCCACCTTTCTTTTAACCCGTTGTGGGCTATTTTGGCTTGAAGTAGAAAAAGAGGGCTGAGAAAATGAAAGTAAAGAGTTTTGAGGTCTTACCTCTACTTTCATTAATGTCTGCGCTATAGCTAACTCAATGGTTTCTAAAAGTTGTTTAAAGAGTTTATTTGCCTCTCTTTTATATTCAACTAAAGGATCTAAGTGTCCATAAGCTCTTAATTTGACTGCATCTCTTAAATACTCCATCTCTTCTAAGTGTTGCATCCATAGACCATCTATTACTTGAAGGCAAATAAACTTTTCAATTTCTCTAAGTCTCCCAGCTCCTAACTCTTTTTCTTTTCTCTTATAATCCTCTTCTTTATAGCCATATTTTTTAATGATTTCTAAAATATATAACCTTAGACTATTTTTGTCATTTGGGTTTTGGATTTTGGATTTTTTTAAGATTTCTTTCCTCTTTTTATAAATTGCTTCTCGATGTTTATTTAAAACATCGTCGTATTCTAAAAGATGTTTTCTTGCATCAAAATGGATCCCTTCAATCTTTGCCTGACTACTTTCTACTACTTTTGAAATGATATTGGCTTCAATAGGTTCTGTCTCTGGAATTTTTAGAGCAGACATCAATGACTTTACCTTTTCTCCCCCAAAAATCCTTAGTAATTCATCTTCTAAAGAAAGAAAAAACTGAGAAGATCCAGGATCTCCTTGTCTCCCCGCTCTACCTCTCAATTGGTCATCAATTCTTCTAGCTTCGTGTCTTTCTGTACCTATAACATGTAATCCCCCCAATTCTTTTACTTTCTGACTTTCAATAGGGTCTGGAGGATTTCCTCCTAAAATAATATCTACTCCCCTTCCTGCCATATTAGTAGCTACAGTTACCGCTCCTAAGCGACCTGCCTGAGCTATAATTTCACCTTCTCTCTGATGGTTTTTAGCATTTAATACCTGGTGAGGAATTCTGGCTCTTTTTAAAAGAACAGATAATCTTTCATTTTTCTCCACAGAACGGGTACCAACTAAAATTGGTTGTCCTAATTCGTGACGTCTTTTAATTTCTTCAATCACAGCCTCTAATTTCCCTTTCTCAGTTTTGTACACCTTGTCGGGTAAATCCTTCCGAATCATTGGTTTATTAGTAGGAATTATTACAACTTCTAAATTATAAACTTTTTCAAATTCTTCTGCTGAAGTAGCGGCTGTTCCCGTCATTCCAGCCAATTTTTCATACATTCTAAAGAAATTTTGATAAGTAATCGAAGCTAATGTTATAGATTCTGGTCTAACTTCTACTCCTTCTTTTGCTTCAATTGCCTGATGTAATCCTTTTGACCACCTTCTGCCTGGCATTAATCTACCTGTGAACTCATCAACGATTATAACCCGACCATCTTTAACAATATAATCTCTATCTCTTTTAAATAAAGTATGCGCCCTTAGGGCTTGTTCTAAATAATGAAGATATCTTAGACCTCTTTGGGTATAAATATTCTCCATCCCTAAAATTTTTTCTACTTTTGAGATCCCATCTTCTGTTAAGGTAACAACTTTAAGCTTCTCATCTATTTCGTAATCTTTATCCTTCTCCAAACGAGGAATAATTTTAGCAAACTCTTTGTACCACTTTGAGCTTTCTGTATCCGGAGCTGAGATAATTAATGGAGTTCTTGCTTCATCAATTAAGATAAAATCTATTTCATCTAAAATTGCATAATAAAAATCTCTTTGGACCCTATCTTTTAGATTATAAGCCATATTATCTCTCAAATAATCAAAACCGAATTCACTGTTGGTCCCATAAGTAATATCTGCTAAATATGCCTCTTTTCTCGAACAGGGTCTTAAAAAATCCTCTACAACATAAAATGATCCTAATTCATCTCTTAATTTTTCTTTTTCTTCTGGAGGTTTTTTGTATTCTGGGTCATATAAAAAAGATTGCTCATGATTTAAGCACCCAACATTTAATCCCAAAGCATGATATATCTGTCCCATCCAAACAGTATCTCTTCTTGCTAAATAATCGTTAACCGTGACTAAATGACAACCTCTACCTGTTAATGCGTTTAGATATAAAGGCAAAGTAGCAGCTAAGGTTTTTCCTTCTCCAGTTTTCATTTCAGCAATTTTCCCTTGGTGTAAAACAATTCCCCCCATTAATTGGACATCAAAATGTCGCTGCCCTAAAGTTCTTTTTGCTGCTTCTCTAACTAAAGCAAAAGCTTCAGGAAGTAAATCATCCAATGTTTCTCCTTTTCTTAGCCTTTCTTTAAACTCTTGAGTTTTTTCTTTTAATTTTTCATTAGAAAATTTCTCGAAACTGCTTTCGAGTAAGTTTATTCTCTCAACCAAAGGTTGAAGTTTCTTTAGATATTTTTCATTTGGATCTCCAAAAATTTTAGTAAAAATTGACATACTCTGTATATTTTAATTTATTCCTTTTTTCAAAAAAATAAAGGCCTTTTTGGCCTTTTAAAGTCACGAGTTTAACTAAAGAGAAATCAAAAAAACAATTATTTCTATGTCACCCACTTTTTGCTTTGCTACCGAGTTTGAAAGTCTTAATCTCTTGAGTGTCTTTTCATAAAATTCCTTTGTTCCCTCTAAAGAAGTCGTTTGAATAACCAATCCGACTATTTTAAATCCTTTATACCACTCAATAGCTTGTTTTAAAGATTCTTCAAAGATCTTGGTGCCATATCCCTTTCTTCGATGTCCTTTTCTCACGAACAGAGCATCAAGCTGAAGGATAATTTTGTTTCTTTCTAAAATGTCTTGAATCTCCCAGACCGCACCACCGACAATTTCATTGTTTATACTCAAAACGGATGAAAAAGGCGCAAATCTTCCCTCTCCTCTAATCCATTTCCGTAAATCTCTGAAAGAGAGCTCCGGATATATAGATTTCCTTTCCAGTGCTAAAAATACTCTCTCTTCTCCTTTCTTTAAAGACCGAACTTTTTTCTCTATTTCCCTTCACCTCCTATTAGGAACTATTTTAAAA
>JAGHBK010000078.1 GCA_021161025.1 bacterium
GAGAAATTAGGTAAAAAATAACTGATAAAATAATACTAATTAAAATACAACTCCCTAAAGGAAAATAGAATGTAAAATTTTCTTTTTTAATCAAAATATCCCCTGGTAATTTTCCAAAATAAGGGAGTTTAGAGCCAACTAAAAAGATCGTACCAAAGATTATCAGTATAGCTCCAAAAAATATTAAGATTTTGCCCAAAAAAACCTCCATTATTTTATTTCGGGTTGAAAAAATCGATTGAGTTTAACTTCAATAGGTGTAATCTCTTTTATTTTACCATCTCTAATTATCACTTTTAGTAAGAGACCTCTCATTGTTTCTTCTGAAAACCCTTGATCGAAAACGAAATTTCCAAGAGAGTAAGCAATGTAGCCTTCCCTATATTTTTCAAGTCTTTGAATCACATGTGGGTGATGCCCAACTACTAAATCTGTCCCCGCTTCAATAGCCATCTTGCTAAAGGCTATCTGGTCTTCGGTAGGCTCTAAAGAATACTCTTTGCCAAAGTGAAATGACACTATTACCAAGTCTGCTTTCTCTTTAGCTTCTTTAACTTCTTTCTCTAATCTTTCCCTTTCTAACCAGGCAATACCAGACTGTGTGGCTTTAGCTTTCCATTTTTCAGAACCCAAATTGGTAAAAGCCAAAAAAGCAATTTTTGTTCCCTTTAATTCTTTGATCCTTGGTGAATAAGCTTCTTTTTCTGAAAAACCACCACCAATATAATCTATGCCAGCCTCTTCTAATCTTTTAAAAGTATCTTCCATGGCTTCTTTTCCATAATCAAAAATGTGATTATTAGCAACAGAGATAATATTAAATCCAGCATATCTTAAACCTTCAAGTGCTTTGGGGTTATTTCGAAAGGAATAAACGCTTCCTACATTTTGACCTTTATTAGAAATTGGACCCTCTAAATTACAGAATAAAATATCAGCTTCCCTTAAAAAATCTGAAATTTTTGCGAAAGGAAAAGTCCAATCTCTTGCACCATATTGCTGAACCATCAATTCTACTCCCCTGTCTAACATTACATCACCTACTAAAAAAACCTTAATAGTCTCTTTTTCCTTCAAAGGAAATATAATATTTTGACTAGATGCCAATTGAGAAATCTCCGCTTTAAAATGTAAAATTTCAGCAACAAAAAAAATATAAATTAAAACAGCTAAAGAAGATAAGATAAAAATAAACCAAAAAGAGGAAAATTTTTTATTCAAAGAAAGAGTCATTCTTTATATAGCCTTTTGAGCCCGGCTTTTTTAGCTAATTTTATTGCTTGTTGGTATTCCTCTTTTGTAATCCTTCTTGAAAGTTGAGGATATTGACTAGCTTTCCAGGCTGGCCAATATTGATCCATTATATTCAAAAAAGTGTTTTGAGAAATTTCTTTGGCTAAAAATTGAAAAATTTTTTCAGAACCTGCTAAGTTATTAGGTAAAACTAAGTGTCTAACAATTAAACCCCTAATAGCAATTCCATTTTCATCCAAGACCAAATCACCAACTTGCCGATGCATTTCTTTAATTGCTTCTTTCATTATTTCAAAATATCCTGCCCCCACACCAGATTTTTTATTGGTGTGGGGGTAAAGAGCATTTGAATATTTAAAAGCAATTTTGTCATCAGAATATTTGGTATCTGGCATATAGATGTCAAAAATCCCATCTAATAATTTTAAAACCTCGAAGGAATCATAAGAACTGGTATTATAAACTAAGGGAATCTTTAAACCCTTTTCAATAGCAATTGATAAAGATTTTATAATTTGGGGAATCTGAGGGGTAGGGGTGACAAAATTGATATTATGACAACCCCTATTTTGTAAATCAATCATTATTTCAGCTAATTTCTCAAAAGAAACTTCCCTTCCAATTCTCAATTGAGAAATCTCGAAATTCTGACAGTAGACACAAGCAAGATTACAACCGGAGAAAAAAATTGTGCCCGAGCCATATCTCCCAACTAAAGGTCTTTCTTCTCCAAAATGGGGATGATAAGCTGAAACCATTGGTAAATAGCCTAGTTGGCAAAAACCTTTCTCGCCTTTTAATCTATTAACACGACATTTCCTTGGACAAATTTCACACTTCTCCAAAATTTTAAAGAGTTTTTTAATCCTTAAATTCAATTTCTTTTTAGAAAGATTTAAATAACTCGGGTACATCTTTTCATTATATCAAAAAAACCCCGCCTTTCTTTTGGCGGGGTTTTTTTAGCCTCTCGGTCCTTGATTTCTTCTCTTTGCCCAACATTCTTTACAGTAAATTGGTCTATCAGGAGAAGGTTCAAATGGTAACTCAGTTATCTCAGCTCCGCAATCTGAGCATGTCCAATGACCCTTGAACATTTTTCGAGGCTGATTAAACTTTTTGAATGCCATGGAGTTTATAGATTAAAATTAAAAGGCGACCTTTCGTCCGAAGTCGCCAGTCTAATTAGCTTTCGAATTAAAAGCGAAAACTTAAATTAAGACTTTAGACTTACGGTCTTTTTTATCTTACTGTAGTCTTTGAAGAAGGTCAAGTAAAAGAAACTTATTTCAAAACAATTTTCAAAACAATGTCCCTTGTTTTGATATTCCTTCTTGTTCTCCTTTTGAAAAAATTCTTATTTTTCCGTAAACCCCATCATAACCAGGTTCAATTAAAACCTCTCCTTTTCTTACTCTATCTATTCCTTCTGCGATTTGAGGAAAAGAGATTTTCTCAATCTCTTCAATTGGAACATCAAGTAAAACTGAAAATTCACTCTTAAATTTTTTAACTAAGCTTTTGTATTCCTCTACTACTTGTTTAGTTCCCGGCGTCTGGCCGAGAGCTTCAGCGATTATTTCTTCTAAAGGAATCAAGCTTTTAAAAGGAATAACTCCTTCTGGTTTAAAACCTTCTGGCCTGTCAGCCAAATCATCAACTCGGTGCAACACTCCAATTGTTAAAGGTTTGCCACAACTCGGACAAATATTATTATATTTTTTTGCTTCATTTGGGTCTACAGAAACACCACAGACTCTATGACCATCATAATGATATTTTCCTTCTTGAGGAAAAAACTCAATTGTATATAAAAATTTCTGTGAATCTTTTGATTTAATGGCCTCTATAATGCTGTAATAATTAAGTTCTGTATCAAAAACATTAGCTTCTCTTCCTATTTTTTCTGGACTATGAGCATCGGAACAACTTATTAAGGTGATTTTATCTAAGGCAGATACTCTCCAATTCATCGGGGGGTCACTACTCAAACCAGTTTCCAAAGCGTAAATATATTTTGAATACTCTTCAAAGCATTCTTCTATTGAATTAAAACCGGTTTTTGAACCAAAAATGCCGAAGTACGGGGTCCAGGCATGCGCTGGCACTATCAAGCAATTCTCAGATGCATTCAAAACAATTTTAGCTAATTCTTTAGCATCTAAACCTAAAATTGGCCTTCCATCAGCTTCTAAATTTCCAATCCAGCCAAGTTGGGTATTGATTTTCTCAACTGTTTCAAAAGAGGGAGCAAAAATTATAATGTGAATCTTTCTAACCCGATTTTTCTTAGAATAAATGCAGCTGACCTCTGTAGTTAAAATAAACCTGGTTTCCAAATTAGAATTTTTTAACTTGAAAAGACCAGGCTCTGCAGGTTCCAATTTTTCTCTCAGTTCTTTAAACCAACCTGGATGGGTGAAATCTCCTGTTCCCAAAACATTAACTCCTTTGATCTCTGCCCACTTTTGCAGATTCTCTAAATCCATTCTCGAAGAAGTAGCCCTTGAATATTTACTATGAAGATGGAAATCGGCTATAAATTTCATAAAAAGTAAGAAATTGCTCCCAAAATAAATATTGTTATTAAAGTGTAGAGTAAAAATGATGAAACTTCCAAACTGTATTCTGGTTTTCTATCTCCAAGAAATTTAGCTTTCTTAAAAATCAAAATGATAATTATTCCTTCAATTAAGCCTATAAAAGTACCAACAAACCCAATAACCTTAATAAATTGACGGAAGCCTATCAAAAATAAAATTAAAGGCATTCCCCAGGCAAAAAGAAAAGCAGAAAATTTTTGAAATTTATAATCGTAAATTAAGGTGTTTCTTAAATAAAGCCCGAGGACCAAAAAGGAATCAGCTAATGTAATTACCCCAGCTAACACTCCGAAAAAAATAATTTTTGGATTTAAATAGGGAATTAATCCGGAAAAGGTTTCAGTAGAAGTATACTCACCACTTACTCCTACAATAGCTAAGGTAAAAAGCAAATAAAGAAAAATAGCAATTATTATTGAAACCGA
>JAGHBK010000042.1 GCA_021161025.1 bacterium
GAAGAGACCTACAAGGAGAATCTCAGCCCTTTGATATCTCTGATATTATCAAATGCGCTCAAAGAATCAAAGAACTCAAAGATGAGTATCGAGTTGAACTAGGATTAAGAATTATCAGGGCAGGAATGGAATTTCATAGAAAGGGGCTAAAAAGAGATAATATAACTACCTCAGAGATTATTCAAAACTTCTTAGCAGAGAAAAAGGTAACTCCTCAGAAATTCCAGCAATATATGGAAAAACTTAGAAATCCGAGGTTTCAGAGACTATTTGACTTAACAGAGATTTTTCAAGGAGAAAAAGAAAAAGCTGGTGAAAAAGAGGCTTTAGAATTAGCGAAAGAAATTCTACACTTAGAATACACCGATGCCTATGAATTGTTCCAGAAAGCTCTGAAGGATTTCGCGAAAGCTTGGAAGAAAAAAATAAAAGGCTACTTACTTGTAGCCGATGTCAGTGATGAGCCAAAATTCAATGTGGCAGCGAGAGTAATGGGAGCAGCAATAGTAATTCAGCGAAACAAAGATGGACACACTCAGCTTTTCTTCGACACAAATAAAGTTGATGATCGACTAACCAATGCATTAGTGTCAATGATTAGACTAGAAGAATGCTTACTTCAAAAAAGAGAAATTCCCAATGATCTAAGAAGGTCTGGAAGAATCGAGGAGATACCAGAGTGGTACTATTACAAGGCTCCTAGCGTTGGTAAGAAACAACCAGGAAGGTTTATCCTAAACGGTTCACTAACAACAACTGATGTTCCAGTAACTCACATCTCACTAGATACCCTACGTGAGATAGCAGAAAAAGCAATAATCTATCATCCAAAGTTTAATTGGTGGCGGTGGAAGGCAGAAAGAATTGCTTTCTATCTGAAAGCAAAATCTGCCTAAAACCTCCCCTCTTTTTTTATTTCAACTCAACTTTTGCTCCAGCTGTTTCGAATTTTTTCTTAATCTCTTCTGCCTCTTCTTTCTTCACATTCTCTTTAATTACTTGAGGACCCGAAGCAGAAACAGCATCAACTAAATCCTTAGACTCTTTAAGTCCTTTTTGGGTAATATCTCTCACGGCTTTTATTACTTCAATCTTTCTATCACCTACTTCAGTGAGAACTATATTAAAAGTGGACTTTCCTTCAGCTGGAGCTGCACCCGGAGCTCCACTTGGTACACCAGGAGCTGTAGGAGCTGCCATCACTGGAGCTTGAGTTGTTACCCCAAACTTTTTCTCTAAAATCTTTACTAATTCAGCCAAATCTAAAACGCTCATTTTTTCTATCTCTTCAACTATCTTTTTAAATTTCTCTGGTACCTCTACAGATTTTTCTTCTTTAGGTGCTTCATTTGCCTCCTCTTTCTTTTCTTCTTTTGCTTCCTCTTTAATTTCCTCTTTTTTCTCTTCTTCTGGCTTTTCTTCTTTTTCCTGTTCTTTTTGTTCTTCTTTTGGTTCCTCTTTACTCACTTCTTCTTTTTTCTCTTCTGGTTTTTTCTCTTCTGGAGCTACCTCCTCTTTTTTCTCTTCTTCTTTCTCTTTTTCTTCAGAGACCTCCTCTTTAATTTCTTCTTCTTTTTTTACTTCTTCTTCCATATATTTAATATTTGGATTTTGTTATTTGGATTTACGTTTTGGCTCTAGCCAAAACATATAATAGACCTTTAACGTTTCCTTGCTCCGTTAGAAATTTATATTTTATTTACCCCAAGGGATTTAATTATATACAGACAGATTTCTAACGGGGCTTGTAAAACATTAACAAAATTTGAGATAGGGGCTGAAATACTGCCTACTAATCTTCCGTAAAGTTCTTCTTTTGTAGGTAATTGTCCCAATTCAATTATTTTCTCAGATGGCAAAAACTCTCCCTTCTTGCTTTCTATAAAGCCACCTAAAATTTTCAAATTTTTATGTTCTTGGGAAAGTCGAAAAAGTGTTTGAGCAGGACTTAACTCATCTCCAAAACCAAAAACTACAGCTATTTGACCCTCTAATTCTTCCGGATTAAACTTAATATTTTTTTCCTGAAAAGCTAATCTCATTAAAGTTTTTTTGGCAACCAGAAATTGAGAGTTTGCAACTTTGAGCTTTTGTCTTACATCAGATAAATCTTTCACCTTCAATCCTCTAAAATCCACAAAAACCATAGCTTTCTGTTGGGAAAGTTTTTCCTTCAAATCCTCAAGAATTTTTTCTTTTTGCTTTCTTGTTTTAGCCACCATAAATTAAAAATGTCTGTTGCCACAGACATTCTAATATCAAAAGACAAACTTCCTTGAGTATTACCTCGATAGGTCTTATAAAACCTTATAAGGTTTAAGCCTATTGTCTGTGGCAATATATTCAAGTTTAAAAAATTCTTACTCTGCTGTCAACCCCCACACCAAATAAGGACTAACTTCGTCAATTTAGGCGCCTTCTGGCGCCTTGTCCTCGTTATGGTGTGGGGGTCAAGACTTCAACCAACTTTTCGCCAAACTCTTTAGCTGCAGCAGGACCATTTGCAGTAACAATTTTTCCATCTACCTCGACACTTTCACCTGTATAGTTTGCTCCATTTTCTTCTAAGATATTAATTGGAGATTTATACATTGGAGAACTCCAAACAGTAGCTTCTTTCCCTTCTAAAACCCCAGCTTTTGCTAAAATCACAGGAGAAATACAAATTGCTCCTAAAACTTTATTTTGAGATACAGTATCTTTTATTACTTTATAGGAAACATCATTATCTAAATTTTCCAAACAACCTGGTCCCCCAACAAAAACTACGGCATCAAATTCTTCAGGATTTATATTAGAAACTAAAAGGTCAACCTCTGCCTCTCCTCCTCCTGCTCCAATTGCCTTTCCCTTTTGATTTGAAGCAGTTTTAACTTCAGCTCCAGCTGCAAGTAAAATTTCTTTAGGAATAAAATATTCCTCATCTCTAAAATCTCTAAAAGCGACAATCATTACCACTTTTTTATTTCCCAATGTTTTTTCTGGCATAATAATTTTTTCTTTTTGAGGTATTGTTTTTTCCTTTTTTAGATTTTGATAAATTAAAACCCCACCAACTATTAATATAACAATTATTCCAATAAAAATCAAATTCTTTGCACTTGATAAAGACATTGGTAACACTTTGTGATGTTGAAATCTGTTAAATTATCCTTGAATTCCTTTGGGTAGTTGCTTTTTACTGTTTAACATCTACTGTTTAACATCGTAAGTTAAACATAATAAAACCCATTTTCATAAACTCTGGGGGAGAACGGGTCTCCCCTACTTTTTTATTTAAGGTATTTTGCCTTTGCTATATTATGTTCTTTTAATGTCTTGCTAAAAATTGTCTTTCCTTCGGGAGTGGATAGATAATACCAATACTCACTATTTTTAGGATGCAATGCAGCCAAAATACTTTCCAATCCAGGATTACAGATTGGCCCTAAAGGTAAACCTAAATATTTATAGGTATTATATGGAGAATCTATCTGGGTTTCTTCCTTTGATATTTTGGTAGTTCGCTTTCCGGTAATATAAGTTATCGTGGCATCAACCTGAAGGGGAATTTTATTTTCTAACCTTTTCCATAAAATTCCAGAAACTATTTCTTTATCTTCTTTTGTTTTTACTTCTTTTTCTAAAAGAGAAGCCATAGTTACTATCTCAAAAATACTCTTTTTTTGATTTTTTATCTCTTCTCTTAAGGTGGGAGTTAATTTTTTATCAAAATTATCTAACATCTTTCTAACAATTTCTTCTAAAGTAATATCTTTTGAAATCTCATAGGTATCAGGAAAGAGATATCCTTCTAAAGAAACATTTTTAGGTTTATCTCTTAAAAAATCGTATTCTGAGCTGAAATCTTTAATTTTAGGCAAATCGGTAGTTTTAGAATAGTCGATTGCTGGAAATCCAACCAATTCCCAAAATTTCGCAGCTTGAAACATTCCTTTTCTTTCAAAATAAAACGCAATGTCTCTTAAATTCCAACCTTCAGGTATGACAATTTTTTCTTTTATTACCTCACCCTTCACAAATTTTTCGGCAATTTCAGAAAGAGACATTGTACGAGAAAGCAAATAACTACCTGCTTTTAATTTCCCAGAGATACCCTTCATAAAAACATAACTTCTAAAAATTGGTGCCCAAAAAATTAAACCTTCTTTTTCCAAATTCATAGCAATTTCTTTCGAGCTTTCACCTCTTTTTACAATAAAGACAATCTCTTCTTGAGAAAAAGGAGCTACCGGTACATAAAAGGTTCCCATCAAAAAACCAACTAATAAAATAATAGAGATTAAAATTTTTTTTATCATTTTATTTTTCAACCAATGGCACAAAGACGAACCCGGGATATTCTTTTTTCTCAAATTCTGTCTCTGATTTTTTTATCAAAAGCCAAATTGAAGTACCTACCGGAGTGACAATTCTTCCTCCTATTTTTAATTGTTCTCTCCAGCCTTGGGGAACACTTCTTGCCCCCACACCAAAATCGTTGGTGTGGGGGTGAACAGAAGCAGAAGCTAAAATTTTATCAAAAGGGGCTTCTTTTTTATATCCCTTTGTACCATCAGCAGAAATAAACTCTACAATTCCTTTTTTAACAAAATTATATTTTTCAACATTCTTTTTCCCAAATTCCATAAGCTCAGGTATTATTTCAATTGCAATCACCTTTCCTTTAAGTTTTGACTTTTGACTTTTGAGTTTTGAGTTCGGCGCTTCGCTCACTATGTGAGCTAGAAGCGCCGTAGTCCATCCAGAGCCAGATCCTATATCTAAAATCTTTTCTCCTTTTTTGGGTTGTAAAAGCTCTATCATAAAAGCTACTACCAAAGGTTGAGAAATCGTTTGACCATAGCCAATAGGCAGGGCTTCATTTAATTCAGCTAAATTTTTGATTTCTTCAGGAAGAAAATCTACTCTTTTAATTTCCCTAAAGGCTTTAATTATTTCTGGGGTTTTAAGCCATCCTTCTTCAATTAAATAATCTATTAAAGCCATATTTATTCATATCTCAAAGCATCAACAGGATTTAATTGAGCGGCTCTTTTTGCAGGGAAAAACCCTGAAACACACCCAACAAAGAATGAAAACAAAAACCCAAAGAAAATCAATCCTGGAGTAATAGAGGCATGAAAATAGAATAAAGGGTGAACTTGACCAGAGATTTCAATAATTTTCGCAAAGAAAATTCCCAAAATTGTTCCAAAGATTCCACCAATTAAACCAATAATTCCAGCTTCAATTAAAAAAATTAATAAAATTTCTGAATTCTTAGCCCCTATTGCCTTCATAATTC
>JAGHBK010000029.1 GCA_021161025.1 bacterium
CAATTTCTTCAATATCTTCACAGATTAATTTTGGAACATTATCTCTTAAATCAACCTTTCCCGAAATTAAAACAATTTTATTTTCTTTAAAAGCGTTTAGAGAATTTTTTTCTAAAACACCAGGAAAAACTATAACTTCAATTTTGTCAGTTAAATCTTCCAAGTCCATAAAAAGCATCGGTTTTCCATTTTTGGTAATAATTCTTTTGATTTTTGAGATAATACCCCCAATTCTTATTCTTTGATTAGTGAATTGAAAATTGAATCTTGTCAACTCAGAGATTTTTAGTGTTTTTCTTTCGATAATTTCTTTTACTTCTTCTAAAGGATGGCTAGATACATACAAACCTAAAAGTTCTTTTTCCCAATTAAGTTTCTCTCTCTTTGTTGCAGGAGGAGCAGGATCTAATTTAATTTCTGCATTAAAACCCTTTTTTCCAAAAAGACTTTTTTGCCCTGTTGAATTAATTCTTTGGTGTTCGCGAGAAACCTCCAACAATTTTTCTAAATTATAAAGGAGTTGATTCCTTTCAGCAAATTTATCAAATACGCCAGCCTTTATTAAACTCTCTAAAGATTTTTTATTTAAAACCTGAGGATTCATTCTGAAAACAAAATCATCAATTCCCTTAAAAGGACCTCCTCTTTTTCTTTCTGAAATAATTTCTTCGACTAAGTTCTTCCCTACATTTTTAATTACTAAAAGCCCAAAACGTATTTTTCTTGTTTTAGGAATTACAGAAAAATTTCGGAAACTTTCATTAATATCAGGAGGCAAAACTTCTATTTGCATTTTTTTACATTCTTCAATTAAAAAACCAATCCTTTCTACATCTCCTTCAGAAGTTAACAGGGCTGCCATAAATTCTACCGGATAGTGAGCCTTTAAATAAGCTGTTTGATAGGCAATGGTGGCATAACAAGCCGAATGAGACCTGTTAAATCCATATCGCGCAAATGGTAAAATCCAATTCCAGATTCGAAGAGCTATTTCTTTTGAAAATCCATTTTTAATAGCTCCGGAGATAAATTTTTCTTTTTGGGAAACCAATAAACTCTTTATTTTCTTTCCGACAGCTTTTCTCAAAATATCAGCTTCTGATAGCGTGAACCCTGCTATCTTTTGGGCAATTTCCATGAGTTGCTCTTGAAAAATCATTACACCATAAGTACTTTCTAAAACAGGCTTTAGTTTAGGATGTAAATATTCAATTCGCTTTTTTTTGTGCTTTCGTTGAATATATTCTGGGATTAGATTCATCGGACCTGGTCTATAAAGAGCAATCATCGCAATTATATCTTCAAAATTTGTTGGTTTGAGTTGCATCAAATATTTCCTCATTCCGGTAGATTCTAACTGGAAAATACCAATTGTTTTACCTTCTTGTAATAATTTATATGTTTTTTTGTCATCGAGAGGTAAATTTTCAATATCCACTTCTTTTTGTCTGATTGCATAAATTCTAGATAGCGTATCTTCGATAATAGTAAGATTTTTTAATCCCAATAAATCCATTTTTAACAATCCTAAGTCTTCTATTGCATGCATTTCATATTGGGTAACAATAGCTGAGTCATTTTGGGTTGGGTGTTGAAGAGGAACAATGTTTTCTAAGGGTTCTTTCGAAATAACTATTCCACAGGCATGGGTTGATACATGACGTGCTCTTCCTTCCAACTTCTTTGCAAAGTCAATTAATTGTTTTACTTTATCGTCAGTCTCATAAAGTTGTCTTAGTTCATCTATTTTATCTAAAGCTTCATTTAAACTGAATCCAAAAGGAATTAACTTTGCAATTTTATCACAAAAACCGTAAGAAAGACCTAAAGCCCTTCCTACGTCTCTAACCACTGCTCTGGCGGCCATTGTTCCAAAAGTGATAATTTGGGCTACTTTATCTCTTCCATATTTTTGAGCAATATATTCTATTACTTCATCTCTTCTTCTGTCTGTAAAATCGAGGTCAATATCTGGAAGGGAAATTCTAGAGGGATTTAAAAACCTCTCAAACATGAGATTGTATTTTAGAGGATCAACATTTGTGATACCTAAGACATAAGAGACGAGAGAACCGGCTGCGCTTCCTCTTCCAGGACCAACAACAATTCTTTTTTCTTTTGCCCAACTTACAAAATCTTGAACAATCAAAAAATAAGAAGCAAAACCCATTTTTTTGATTACAGAGAGCTCATATTCTAATCTTTTTATTGTTTCTTTCTTTATAAAGGAGCCATATCTTTTCTTTAATCCTTCAAAACAAAGCTCTCTTAGGTATTCATCGGGAGATTTGCCATTTGGAACTTCAAAATAAGGTAATTTTGTTTCTCCTAAATGAAATTCAAAATTACACATTTTTGCAACCTTTTGAGTATTCTCAATAGCTTCTGGGATTTCTTTGAAATCTTCTATCATTTGCTCTGGACTCCTCATTGAGAAATCGTCTTCTTTTAAGGTTAACCTTTCGGGGTCGTTCGGATCAGCCCCTGTATTGATTAACATTAGAATATCTTGAGCTTCTGAGTCTTCTCGTTTAAGATAATGGACATCATTTGTGGCTATTAAAGGAATTCCGAATTTTTTAGCAAGAGAGATTAATGTTTTATTAACTATAATTTGGTCTTTTGAG
>JAGHBK010000010.1 GCA_021161025.1 bacterium
GAACCCACGACCCATGGCTTATGATGCCACTGCTCTTCCGCTGAGCTACACCGCCTAATCTTGTTGCGGGGCCTGGATTTGCACCAGGGCCGAAAGGTTATGAGCCTTCCATGCTACTACTACACTACCCCGCGTCGATTTTATTTTACTCATTTTTTTCTAAAAAGTCAATTTATAATATCACTTCTAAATTCTTAAGAGCTTCCTCATAAACACTTAAAACTCTTTTAGCATCATTGAGAATCAATTTGTAATCAGGATCATGTAAAACACTATAGTAAATTTTATTAACTTCTTTTATCTCTTCTAAATTTGGAAGGGTCTCTTTACTTACCTTTTCTAACCTTTCCTCTAATGTTTCTCCATAATATCCCATTTTTGCTAAAGCATTATCAAGCATTGAACCTGCTTCTATTACCGCTAATTTATGTTCTGATTCTAAAGGAGAAGCTAATCTTTTCTTTACTCTCTGCCATTTCCTTCTTGCTGCTCTAATCCAATAAGGCTTATAAGTTAACACTTCTATCCAATCTTGCAAGAAGAGTCTCTTTAAATAGGTAGTGGTAACTAAAAAGTAAATTGTGCCGCCAAAAAAGAATAAGCCAAAAAGAATAAAAATTATTTTTACTATAAAAAGCCAATCTGTCATAGAAATGAAATTTGATTGTTTAAATTTGTCATAATTTATAAATTAGCTTCTTCAAAAAGAGATGCTACTTTAAAAATTTCTTCTTCTCTAAAAGCCTGCCCAATAATTTGAAGTCCTACCGGTAGCTTATTTTTAACTTTACCCGCAGGAATCGAAATTGCCGGCAAACCTGCTAAATTAACCGGGACGGTAAAGATATCAGAAAGGTACATTTTTAAAGGATCTAAAACCCTCTCTCCTAATTTAAAAGCAGGTGTGGGAGAAACAGGAGTTAAAATCAAATCTACTTTTTGAAAAGCCTTTTCGAAATCTTGTTTTACTAAGGTTCTTACTTTTAAGGCTCTTTTGTAATAGGCCTCATAATAACCTGCAGAAAGTGCATAGGTTCCGAGCATTATTCTCCTTCTTACTTCTTCTCCAAACCCCTCTCCCCTAATTTTGAAATAGTAATCGATTAAAGTTTTGACTTTTGAGTTTTGAGTTTTGAGTTCGCCATATCTTATGGCGTCATATCTAGCTAGGTTAGCGCTCGCTTCAGATGGGGCAATAATATAATAACAAGGTAAAGCATACTCTGTATGGGGTAAACTAATCTCTTCAATTTTTGCTCCCAGAGTTTCAAATTTTTTAATTGCTTCTTTAATTATCTCTTCAACTTCAGGATCCATCCCCTCAATAAAATATTCTTTAGGAACACCAAAGCGTAAATTGTTTAGTGTTTGTCGGTTACGAAGCCTGTTTCGGTAACGTTTATCGGTTACGTAACCCTTTGACACTTGACGATACGGGCTTCCTAACCCCTTATCGTAACCTCCACCAATGCTAGTAGAATCCATCTCGTCTCTTCCTTTAATGACATCAAATACAATTTTTGCATCTTCAACTGTTTTTGTTATTGGTCCTATTTGATCTAAAGAAGAAGCAAAGGCTATCAAACCATATCGAGAAACAGCTCCATAAGTAGGTTTTAATCCCACTATTCCACAGAAAGAAGCAGGTTGTCTAATAGAACCTCCTGTATCTGTACCTAAAGCAAAAGTGCATAAATTAGCCGCTACAGCAGCTGCTGATCCCCCTGAAGATCCTCCAGGGACCCTTGATAAATCATGAGGATTTTTAGTTTTGAAAAAGGCTGAATTTTCAGTTGAAGAACCCATTGCAAATTCATCTAAATTTGTTTTCCCTAAAATTACTACCCCCTGTGTTTTCAGTTTTTTTATCACTGTTGCATCATAAATAGCTGTATAATTCTCCAAAATTTTAGAACCTGCAGTACATCTTACATCTTTTACCAAAATAATGTCTTTTATAGCGGCTGGAACCCCAGCCAAAATTGGAAGTTTTTCTCTCTTAGCAATTAAATTGTCAATTTTTTCTGCCTGAGATAACGCCAATTTCTTAGTAACAGTTAAAAAAGAAAAAATCTTTTTATCTTCTTTCTCAATTCTATCTAAATATGCTTTACAAAGTTCTTTGGCTGAAAATTCTTTTTTTTTCAATCTATTATGAATTTCTGAAATTGTAAGATCTGTTAGCTCCATGGTTTATCTATTATCGATTTTACTTTTACAAAACCATCTTTTGTCTCCGGTGCCTGTTCTAAAATCTTCTTCTTTATTGTAGGATCTACAGTTTTAACTTCATCATTTCTCATTATATTTTCTACTTGAATTGAATAAGGAGCAGGTTTCACACCAGAAACATCTACTTTTCTTAATTTTTCTATATAATCTAAAATCTTAGATAACTCCTGTTGCATCTTTAATATTTCTCTCTTGTTTAAACTTAATCTTGCTAACTTCGCTATATGTTTTACCTCCTTCTTTGATATCATAAAAATCAACGAATAACGAACATATTACAAATAAACGAATTCTTGAGCGAGGGAATCGATTTTCGGGACCATCCGCAGGCAAATTGCTTGGTTTCGCGAAGCGAAAATTTGCCGAGGACTGAACGAGCTTGCCGCCGGAGCAAGCGAGTGTGTACCGAAAATCGTATTCCCGAGCGATTATTTTTATTCCCTAAGATAAACCTGCTGAGCTCGTTGATTTATCTTGGTGGCTCCAAATACTCTGTTTCCAACAACACATCTCTTAATTCATTAAGACTTTCTAAAACCATTCCCGCTCCTCTTACTACAGCCGTCATTGGATCTTCAACAATTTTGGTAGGAATTTTTGTCTCTTTCTGAATTAAAACCTCCAATCCTCTCAAAAGAGACCCTCCTCCGGAAAGATGGATACCCCTTGCCATTATGTCAGCTAATAATTCTGGAGGTGTTTCTTCAATTGCTTCCTTTATTTCACTCACAATCTGTCTTACCGATCTCTCTAAAGCTCTTCTAATTTCTTCATCAGAAACTAAAATTTCTTCTGGAAGCCCAGTAACTAAATTTCTTCCCCTCATTGGCACTTTTTTCCTTTCCTTCAATGGATAAACTGATCCTACAGCAATCTTAATTGTCTCAGCTGTTCTTTCTCCTATCAACAACTTGTATTCTCTCTCCGCAAACTGAATAATATCTTGATTAAGCCTATCCCCTGCTACCCTTAAACTCTTTGATAAAACTATCCCACCCAAAGAAATGACTGCTACCTCAGCCGTTCCCCCACCTATATCAACAACAAGAATACCTCCCGCTTCCTGAACTGGTAAACGAGCCCCAATAGCTGAAGCCATTGGTTCTTCAATTAGAAAAACTTCACTAGCACCGGCTGATTTTGCAGCATCACAAACTGCTTTTTTTTCAACTTCTGTAACTCCACAAGGTATACCAATAATTACTCTTGGTCTAGGGCTTAAAATAAACTTTCGGGTTCTTGCTTTCTCAATAAAATATCTCAACATCTGTTCCGTCGCTTCAAAATCTGAGATTACTCCTGATCTCAAGGGTCTAGTAGCTACAATATGGGAAGGAGTTTTTCCTACCATCTTTCTTGCCTCTTCCCCTATTGCTAAAATCTGACCGGTTTTTTGATTAATGGCGACAACCGAAGGCTCTCGAATTACAATACCCTTTCCCTTAGCATAAACTAAGGAGTTAGATGTTCCTAAATCGATAGCTAAATCTTGAAAGATTAAATTTCGAATTTTCTCAAACATGGTTTAGAAAAAGCAACTAATAAGCTTGGGCGAAAATCCAGCGATGGGTAGCTTTTTTTCCACAATAAATACATTTTCCTTTCTCTTTAAGAGCATTCAAAGGTAAAACCCTATTAGTTGCCTTGGTTTCTGCTTTTATTTTTTCCTCGCATTTTGGATCTTCACACCAAAAAACTTTCAAAAAACCTCGATTCCTCTTCATTATATCTTGAAATTCTTTATAGTCAAAAACTTCTCTGGTATTTTCTTTGAGATATTTACTACTTTTCTCAAGTAAGTTTTTTTGAATCGAATCTAAGGTCTTTTTTGTTTCAGATACTAAAGCAACTAAGGGAACTGAATATTTTTCTCCATTATCTCTCCTTACTAAAGTAGCTTTATTCTCTTTTACTTCTTTCTGCCCAATTTCTATTCTTAAAGGAACTCCTTTTAATTCCCACTCATTAAATTTCCACCCTACCGAATACTCTTGTCTGAAATCTACTTTAACTTTAAAGTCTTTTAAAATGCTTTTTAAAGTTTTTACCTTTTTTTCTAAAATCCTATCACTGGGCTTTCCTTGAAAAATCGGGATAATGATAATTTGAATGGGAGCTATTTTCGGAGGAATTATCAATCCTGAATCATCTCCATGAACCATAATCAAAGCCCCTATACTTCTAGTAGAAAAACCCCAACACGTTTGCCAAGGAATCTTTTCTTTTCCGTCTCTTCCTACAAATCTAATCCCAAAAGGTTTAGCAAAATTCTGACCTAAATCATGAGAAGTACATCCTTGAAGAGCCTTGCCATCTGGCATTAACATTTCATAAGTATAAGTTTTTTCTGCTCCTGGAAATTTCTCTGATTCTGATTTTTTTCCAAAAATACCATCGATAGCTAAAAAATCGCGATAAAAATCGACATACATTTTTAGAGCCCTCATCACTTCTTCGATTGCCTCCTCATGAGTTTCGTGAACCGTGTGGGCTTCTTGCCATAAAAATTCAGTGGTCCTTAAAAATAAACGAGATCTTTTTTCCCAACGAACAACATTGCACCATTGATTTATTAAAAGTGGCAAATCTCTCCAAGACTTGATCCATTTTTTGTACATTTCATAAATAACCGTTTCAGAAGTAGGACGAACAACAAGTTTTTCTTTAAGTTTTTTTCCTCCGCCAATAGTGACCACAGCCAACTCTGGCGAAAACCCCTTAACATGTTCTTTTTCTTTCTTTAAAAATTTTTCCGGAATAAAAAGAGGGAAATACGCATTTTTTACTCCTGCTTTTTTAATCTTTTCATCCAAAACCCTCTGGATGTTTTCCCAAATAGCAAAACCATAAGGTCGAAATACTTGGCAACCTTTTACTGGAGCATAATCTGCCAAACCCGACTTCAATATAACATCAACATACCATTTTGAAAAATCTTCTGATTTTTTAATAAGTTGTTTTTTTTCTAAAGTTTTCTCCATAATTTTATTAAAATAGTCGTAAAATATCTTTTATTGTTACCAAAAACATTAAAATAATCAAAAGTCCAAAAAAGGCAGCATTAATTCTCTTTTCTATTTTAGGATCAACTGGAGAACCTTTAAGTTTTTCGATGCCCAAAAATAGTAGCCTTCCTCCATCTACAGCGGGTATAGGTAAAAGATTAATAATTGCCAAATGCAGTGAAACTATAGCCACAAAATGTATGAAATAAGAAACTCCTGCTTCCAGAGCTTGAAATATTAAAGCTCCTATTCCAACCGGTCCCATTACCTCCACTCCCTCTGGTATTCCTTTTCCAAAAACTAAACCTTTTAAAATTCTACCAAAAGCTTTTACAATCAAGAGGGTAACCTCAAAGGAGGTTTTAATTCCCTTTGAAATTGCTAAAAATATTGGGAATTTTTCAATTTTGGTTCTTATCAAACTTATTCCCATCGGTCCTTCATTTTCTGGTGGAGAACTTCTCGGAATTAATTCGACATCGAAGATTTTTTTACCTCTTTCTATTGTTAGAATAACTTCTTTTCCTTTATTTTCATTAATAAATTCTTGAACTTCTTTTACCTTATTAACTTTGATTTTTGAGTTTTGAGTTTTGAGATTTGAGATTTGAGATTTGAGATTTAGTATGGTGTCCCCTGCTTTCAATCCGGCAATCTCAGCCGGAGAATTTTTTGCTACTTGAATAATTTGAACTTTTGCATTTTGAACTTCTAAATCATCAGAAATCGCTACCGGTGTTCCAATTCTAAACCCAATTGAAAATAAAATAATTCCAATAATCCAAAAAGATATTACACCCCCTAATATAATTAAAGCTCTTTGCGAAATGGGCTTTTTGCTTAAACTATCTGAAGTTTCTATCTGTCCCCTCTCACCATGAATTTCTACAAATGCTCCGAAAGGTAAAAGATTTATAGAATAAACCGTCTCACCAATTTTTTTAGCAAAAAGTCGGGGAGGATACCCTAATCCAAATTCATCCACTTTCACACCCACCTTCTTAGCTAGTAAAAAATGTCCGAATTCATGAAGAATAGCCAAAGCTATCAATGTAAAAAATGTGATAAAGAATGGAAAAAGCATTAATCTACTACGAAATTACGAATCTTTACGAATATACGAATAAATAAAATATATGAACAAATAAGTGAGGCAACTTTCTCAAAGGACATCCTTTTTAAAAATCTCAAATCTCAAAATTACATCTTGAAAGTCAAATCTTGAATTAGCTTGCGGTCTTTCGAGAAAGGTTGCCGAATGTTAATCTTAAAATCTTATTCTATTTTCATTATTCCATTATTTCTTTTTTCTTTCTCTCTACTAACTCATCAACCTTTTCATTATATTCATCAACCAATTCTTGTAATTTATCTTTTCCTCTATATTTATCATCCTCAGAAATTTTTCCTTCCATGGCTAAATCTTGAAGTAAATCCCAGACCTCTCCTCTCCATTTTCTTATTGTTTGTCTAGCCTCCTCTCTTTTTTGAGAAACAAGTTTTAATAAACTTTCTCTAAATTCGGCACTTATAGGAGGTAAAAAAATTCGTATGATTTCCCCATCCACAACAGGGTTTACTCCTAAAGATGATCTCGAGATAGCTTTTTCTATTGGTTCAATGTAAGATTTGTCCCAAGGCTGAATTAAAATCTCTCTACTTTTTGGAATTGAAATAGATCCTAATTGTTTTAAAAGGAATTTTTGTCCGAAACATTCCACCTCAATATTCTCTACCAAAGAAGGCGTAGCTCTTGAGGTTCTAATTTTTGCTAATTCTCCTTCTAGAAAACGAATTGTTTTCTCTAATTCTGGTTTAATTTTATCAATTATGTCTTGATATTCTTGCATATATTTATAAATAAAAACTCTAAGGCTAATTTTTGGTTAATATTGGTAGTAGAAATTAAATAATTAATTTTCTCTAAAAGTTCAATATTTTTTTTAACTTCTTTAATTGCCTGATTTTGTTGAAAATTTAAATTCTGAAGCAATTTCTCTCTTTGAAACTCTAACCAAATTTCTAAAATTTCTGGTAGCTCATCTCTTTTGGCAAGCTCTTTTGCGATTTTAAAGCGAAAATAGAAAGGAGATTGTGAAATTTCATTAAACGTAAAAATGAGCTTTTTCCTTTCTTCTAATTTCTCTGGATTTAATAAAAATTCAATTGCTTTTCCAGGCTTTCCTTCAGAAATCTGAGCAATATATTCTGCTTTCTTTTTGCTCAGTCCTTTTTCTAAAAGATATTCTTCTATTTCTTTTATTGGCACTGGATAAAACTTGATAGTTTCGCATCGTGAAACTACAGTAGGATATAAAATCTCAGGTTTTGAAGTAATTAAAATTAACACAGCTCTTTTCGGTTCCTCTAATATCTTTAAAAGAGCATTTTGGGCATCTCTCGCCATTAGATGAGCATCGTTTAATAATCCAATTTTGAAAGAACCCATCATTGGAGAGAGAGACAATCTCTGGATAAGATTTCGAATTTGAGAAATTTGAATAATATTATTCTGTGGTTCAACAAAAACTAAATCAGGGTCTTGGGTTTTAATGGGTATTTTCCTTAAAAAAGAAATCCATTTTAAAGCTACTGTTCTTTTGCCTAATTTTTCTTCTCCTGAAAATAAATAAGCATGCGAGATTTTATCTAATTGAGCACTTTTTTTAAGAAATTCCCATTGTTTTTGATGTCCAACTATTTGCA
>JAGHBK010000077.1 GCA_021161025.1 bacterium
CTAATACTCTTGGCAAGCCTCTATTTCTAAGAAAGTCAATGACGGGATTAAATAAAACAGAAATAACGAAAGCAAAAAAAGTCAAAACCAAAATGTCTTTTATCAAATAAATAATATAAAAGCAAAAGATGGCAAAAGAGATTTTTAAAATCGTTGACCAAGATATATCTAATGTTTGGTAAGTTTTTTCCATATATTTATATTTTTAATAATTTTTCAAATTTCCTTTTGTCTCTAAAGGGACCGATTAGAGCTAGATTTAATTTTTTAGGTCGGAAAATGTCTTTAGCTACCTTTAAAATATCCTTTGAGGTCACTTTGTCAATCATATTAAATTTTTGTCTTGGAGTTAAAATTTTTCCTGTAAGCAATTCTTGAGTAGAGTAAAAAGAGGCTTGAAAATCAGATGATTCTAAAGAAAGAGATATTTGACCTTTTAGATTATCTTTTGCTTTCTGAAGCTCTGATTTAGAAACCTCTTTCTCTTTTATTTTCCTATATTCTTTTAAAATTAACTTTATAACCTTTGCTACTTTTTGATGATCTACACCAGTTTGAGTGACTAAGTAACCTGTATCTGTAGCTTGATGGGAGGTGGTTTTTATGTAATAAGACAAACCATTTTTTTCTCTCACCGAAAGAAAAATACGAGAACTCATGTATCCTCCTAAAAGAGTGGATAAAACAGCTTGGGCATATTTCATTGGGTGAAATAAACTATATGCTCTTACTCCCAAACAAAGATGAGTCTGATCAGTTTTTTTAAAATGGACTAAAACCTGAGGTCTTGTTTGCTCTTCAATTACTTTTGGTTTCCCTTTAGGAATTCTTATTTTGATTCCTTTAAAATATTTTTTAACTTTTTTTTCTACCTGACTAGGTTCTACCTTACCTGCAAGACAAATTAACGTGTTTTTTGCTGAATAGTGCAACTTTCTATAATTCAAAAGATCTTTTCTTTGAAAACGCAAGATGTTTTCTTTCCTTCCAATGGTCAACCAGCCAGCAGGCTGATCTCCATAAAGTAATTTTTCCCAGAGGTCTGAAATATACTCTATAGGGGTATCTAAATACATATTAATTTCTTGCAAAATTACCCCTTTTTCTTTTTCTATGTCCTTTTTGGAAAGCTTAGAGTTTAAATAAATATCAGAAACCCAATCTAAAGCTAAATCTAAATGCGAGGACTCAACTTTTGCCCAAAAACCAGTATATTCTTTTCCAGTAAAAGCGTTATAATTTCCTCCAACTCTGTCTAAGGGTTCGATAAGCTTTAGGGTATTAGGTCTCTTTTTAGTACCCTTAAAGAACATATGCTCTAAAAAATGAGAAATTCCATTTGTTTCCTTTGTTTCATATTTTGAACCAGTCCCTACCAAGACCAAAACTGTTACCGATCTACTTGTCCTTATAGGTAGAGTAATAATTCTTAACCCATTTTGAAGAGTACTCTTTTTATACATATTTATTTGAAAATTAATTCTATCCCCGCTAAATCTGTTTTTAGGAAAAGCTATACCACGTTTTTGACGGCCGTCAAAAAGAGGAGAAAGGAAAAATGAAAGCTTAACTAAAATCTTGGAGGATTTTTACAGCTAATAGGAACTCAAGATTTTCAAAGTTATATATAATAGATTTTCTAAACTTTAAAAACCTTTTCTCCTTCAAGGATTTTCTTGATTACTTCTACTAAATTTTGAATTTTAACCCTTATTTGGGTCATAGTATCACGATCGCGACAAGTTACTGTATTGTCTTTTAAAGTTTGGAAATCCACCGTAACTGAGACCACAGTGGCGATTTCATCTTGACGACGGTAACGCCGCCCAATTGAACCTATCTCATCATACTGAGAAACAAAATGAGGTTTCACCAATTTATAAACTTCCTTTGCTTTCTTAACTAATTCTCGTTTATTACGAACTAAGGGTAAAACTGCTACTTTTATAGGGGCTAACTTTTTATGGAGTTTTAATAAAATTTCTACTTCTTTTGTCGCTTTTGTAGTTTTTGTCCTACCACCTGGAATTTCTTCAAAGGCATCACATAAAAAAGCAAAAAGCGATCTTTCTACCCCAATCGAGGTTTCTATAATGTAAGGAAAATATTTCTCTTTTTTTGTTTCATCAAAATATCTTAAATCTTCACCAGAATGCTTCGCATGATTAGATAAATCCCAGTCTCCCCTATTGTGAACACCCTCAATTTCCCCCCATCCAAAAGGAAAACGATATTCAATATCTACTTGTCTTTTTGCATAGTGAGCCCTCTCTTTAGCTGGTATTTCTTTTGCTCTTAGATTTTTCTTTTTTAATCCCAAGCTTTCATACCATTTTAATCTTTCTTTCTTCCAAAACTCAAACCATTTTTTAGCCTCTTTGGGATGACAAAACCATTGAAGTTCCATTTGCTCAAACTCTCTAGTTCTAAAGATGAAATTTTTAGGATTGATTTCGTTACGAAATGATTTACCTATCTGGCAAATACCAAAAGGTAATTTCAAACGCATAGTATTCAAAACATTTTTGAAATTCATATAAATCCCTTGGCAAGTTTCAGCCCTCAGATAAGTCAAAGAAGCCTCTTCTTCTACAGGACCCACAAAGGTCTTCATCATTAAATTAAACTTTCTCGGCTTAGTGAGTTTCCCTCCACACTCAGGACATTTATTTTGTTTTATTTCATCTTTTCTAAAACGTTTATGGCACTTTTTACATTCGAGTAAAGTATCAGCAAAACCTGCAGTCAAGTGACCCGAAGCTTGCCAGACCTTAGGTGACATTATAATAGAAGCATCTAAACCTACAATATTCTCGTGGTTTTGAATCATCTCTTTCCACCAAAGATCCTTAATATTCCTTTTCATTTCTACTCCTAAAGGCCCGAAGTCATAAAATCCTCCAATTCCACCATAAATTTCAGAGGATGGAAAAATAAAACCTCTCCTTTTACAAAGTGATACAATTTTTGAAAATTTATCTTCCATATTATTGGACCTGTCCCATCTCTGAAGTAATGGTTGGGTCGTCTGGTAAGTTAGTATAAATAGCCGGGGTGATATTTTCTAATGTTTCTTTTGTCCAATCATCTAATCCTTCAATTTTAGCTTCTCCTATTATCTCTGGAGTTTGACCTTTCTGATCAGGCGTAGGAGTAAAGGCAACCTGAAAAGAAATATTAGAAGCTGGGTTTAAAACTCCTTTCCCTACTTTTAGTTCTCCTATTTCCCAAACAATCTCTCTTGATTCTGAATCAAAAGTAAACTTTGTAGCTTCTTCTTCTGGGAAAATTTTCCCAGTTAATTTTACATTCTTACCTAATTTAGCTTTCACCTTAACATCGGAAACACTATTATAATAATTTTTAGTATGCCACATTATAGTATAAGTTGTCGTCTCGCCAACTTTTGGAGGAATAGGGCCTGAGTTCCCAAATACTTCATCCTCAAAATATCCCTTTTGTGAAACCTCCAAAAGTGAATTAACCTTTGTCTCAAACTCCTCCTTTGCTTGACTTAAATAAACTTTTGTCTTAATTGTCTCCTTCCCCACAGAAGAAGTAATGTCCCATCTTTCCTTTAGTTCAATCCAAAATTCCACTTTACCTTCTTCACTTACGTCTAAAAATTGAAGTTCTCCCAATCTCCTCCAATCCCACAAAATTGAATTGTCCCCTGGAGTAAAATCACCTCTAGGAGCTTTTAGGGTATTAAAATCAAAACTTTCTCCAATTAAAGTCACTAAAAGCGACAAATCAGTTAGAGGTTCGTCTCCTATATTTTTAAAGAAAATTTCATAATGAAGAAGATCGCCAGGCGAAGCTATATATTCTGGATTCCCATTAATTTGCTGAGCGATATAAAGAGAAGGTTTTACAATCTCAATCCCTCTAAAGATTTCTTTAAGTAACACAAACTTTCCTTCTTTAAAGGTACCGATTTCAGCCCTAAAAATTTTTTCTTGTCCTACCTCTCCTCTAATTTTACCTGTAATTTCAATTCTTCCGCCCTCTGCACGATTTAAAGGAGGAAGTTCCCATTCAACTTTTTCCAGAGATTCTGGAGTAGATTTTACAAACTCAAAACCTTGGGGATATTCAATTTTTACTCTTAAATTTGTAAGTGGGTAGTCAATGTTTGAAAAATAATTTAAGGCAAAATCGACATCTTTCCCAGATTCAATTTTTGAGGGTAAATCAAACCTAAAAGTAAGAGGAACTTTTTTAATTATGGTTGTAAAAGTGGTTTCAGACTGATATCTTGCTTGGAGGTTTTTAGGTCGATAACTCAAAATTGCTTTCGCTACTCTAGCCTCTCCTTCTTTTCCTATTAATCGAGCTTTAAAGGTATAACTTTTTTCTTGCCCTGGATAAATATCTTCTAATTCGATCTCTCTCCTCAGACTATTATCTTCAATTATTGAATACTCTGGGTATTCAAAAATAAGTTTTGGGTCTTCCAACCTAACCCGGCCATTGTTTTTATATTTAACGATATACTCAAGCTCTTGAGCCACATCTACAGATTCCGGGGCTATAATTTCTAATTTTAGAGTTTCTTTTGAATAAAGATTTACCTTCCAATACCAAAAAGCAATAGCTGAAAGGATAATTATTAAAAAAATGAAAAATGTTTTAAGTCTCATAAAATTAATTCATTATACCACATAATGATAAAAAGCCTGAGAGATTCTTTTTAAATTCTCTATATTTTCTCTTTTGATTTTCAGCCTAAAGAGAGTAGAATAATTTTTTTCTAAAATTAATCTCAAAATCTTTATTGT
>JAGHBK010000062.1 GCA_021161025.1 bacterium
GTTTTATTGTCTATCAGGTTCATTTTCGAAAGCCAGAATTAAATTTTAGAATAGTGGAGGTAGTGAGAGGGAATGTATCTCAAGAAGTTACAGAAACAGGAAAAGTAAAAAAAGGAGAGAAAATAGACCTTTCTTTTAAAATGGCAGGAAAAATTGAGAAGATTTGGGTTAAAGAAGGAGAGAAAGTAAAAGAGGGAGATATTTTAGCGAAATTAGACAATAAAGAGTTAAAAATCCAATTAAAAGAAGCTAAAGCTTCTTTAGAGTTATATCAAGCGAAATTAGATAAATTATTAGCAGGCCCTACAGAAGAAGAAATTCAACTAGCCCAGACTAAGGTAGAGAATGCTAAGACATCTTTAGAATCAGCAAAACAGAGTTTAGAAGATGTAAAATCTCAAGCTGCAGAAAGTTTATCTTCAGCTTATGAGGACGCTCTGAATGTTTTAGATGCAGCTCTTCTTAAAGCTGTTACTTCCCAAAATACTGTAGATGAAATTGAAAGAGAATATTTTACAATTTCTGACCAAGAATCAAATAAAGTGAAAAAACAAAGGAATGCAATTAAAAATGCAGTTTCTGAAGCTAATACTTATCTTAATATTGCTAAAGAAACCTCTAATTATGAAGATATTGATGCAGCCTTGTTAGAAATGAGAGAGGCTCTCTCAAGTATTTACGAAGCTTTAAAAATTATTAGAGAAACCTGTGATAGCCTAAGTTACAAGAATCTTATTTCATCAACAGATAAAACCACGTTAGATAACCAAAAGAGCTATATAAATACAGCCTTGGGTAATGTTATTAATGCCCAGCAAGCAATTTCTCAAACTAAAATAAACAATGAAGCTAATATAAATACTGCCGAAGCCGAGGTTTCTAGCGCAAAGGGTGTTTTAAAAATAGCCGAAGATGAATTATCTCTTCTTATATCTCCTCCTCGAAAAGAGGATATCGAACTTTATGAAGCTCAAGTAAAGCAAGCTCAAGCTAAAGTTTCTCTTTTAGAGAAACAAATTGAAGATACAATTTTAAAAAGTCCCGTCGATGGAGAAATAATCAAAATTCATAAAAAAGAAGGAGAACAAGTTCTATCAATGGTAAAAGATACTGTAATTTCTCTTTTACCTGATGAAACTTACGAAGTTGAAGTAGATATTTACGAAGAAGATATTGTAAAAGTTAAAATTTCAGACCCGGTAAAAATATCTTTGGTTGCTTTTCCTGATAAAATCTTTAAAGGAAAAGTAATAGAGATTGATCCTGCCGAAAAATTAATTGAAGGAGTGGTTTATTATGAAGTAACCATAGGTTTTGAAGAAACGCCAGAAAATATTAAACCTGGAATGACAGCTGATATTGCAATTCAAACAGCAAGAAAGGAGAATGTTCTTTTAATTCCTAAAGAGTCCCTTCAAGAAAAGGATGACAAGACGATAGTTCAAGTTTTTGAAAATGGTGAGATTAAAGAGAAAGAAATAGAGACAGGTCTTTTAGGAGATGAAGTAGTAGAGATAATTTCTGGATTAAATGAAGGAGAAAAAGTAATTATAAAATGAAACAACCCATTATTAAATTAGAAAATGTTTGGAAAACCTATCAGATGGGAAAGGTAAAGCTTGATGCCTTAAGGGGAATTAACCTGGAAATTAATCCAGGTTCTTTTGTAGCAATTATTGGACCGAGTGGTTCTGGTAAATCAACTCTTTTACATATTATTGGTTGTTTAGATAAACCTACAAAAGGCAAGGTTTACTTTGAAGGAAAAGACATCTCACTTTTAGACACAGATGAAATTTCTCATATTAGGGGTAAAAAAATAGGTTTTGTTTTTCAACAATTTAATCTTTTACCAAATTTAACGGCTCTTGAGAATGTAATTTTACCGATGATTTTCCAGAAAATTCCTGAAGAGAAAAGAGTAGAAAGAGCAAAAAAACTTTTAAGAATGGTTGGCATAAAGGACAGAACCTTACACAGACCCTATGAATTATCAGGAGGAGAGCAGCAAAGAGTAGCAATTGCCAGAGCTTTAGCAAATAATCCTAAAATGATAATTGCAGATGAGCCAACTGGTAATTTAGATTCAAAATCAGGTCAAATGATAATGGAGATTTTGAAAGACTTACATCAAAAAGAAAATAAGACAATTGTTGTTGTAACTCACGATCCTAATATTGCTTCTTACAGCAAAGAAATTTTAAATATTAAAGATGGTCAAATAATTGCTAACCATTTGGCTGCTGAAAAGGTATTATGGAAATAGTTCCAAAAGAATATTTCAAAATTGCAATTAAGAATTTGAGAGCAAGGAGATTAAGAAGTTGGTTGACAATTTTGGGAATTGTTATAGGTGTTTTTTTAATTGTCGCTCTTTTGAGTTTGAGCGAAGGGTTAAAGATGACAATTTTACAAGAATTGAGAATGATGGGGGAAAATGTAATTATGGTTTTTCCGGGAGAACTTAATCAAATTATGACTACCTTATTAGGTGGAATGGAGTTAGAAGATGAAGAGATTAGGGCAATAGAAAAAGTAAAAGGGGTAGAAATAGTTATACCTATGGCTTGGAAAGGGGAAAATATGAGATATGGAGGGAAAACAAAGACTGTTTTATTGTATGGCTATCCAAGAAAAGAAGCACAAGATTTGTTTAAGACAGATCTTGGTTGGAAATTGACAGCTGGTAGTTGGCCAAAACCAGGAAAAAGAGAGATTATTGTTGGAAAATTAGTACCTGAGGAGTTTTTTCCAGGTTTGGAACCCGGAGATAAAGTCAATATTAAAGGTAGAGAGTTTTTAGTAACTGGAATTTTAAAGTCTTTGGGCTCAAAACAGGATGATTCAATGGTTGGTTTAGACTTAGAAATTTTTCGTGAGATTACTGGAAAGAAAAAAGGAGCTCAATTTGCCTTTGTAAAAGTAAAATCTAATTTTTCACCGGAAGAAGTTGCTAATAAAATCAAAGAGAAGCTTCAAGAAACCCAAAAAAGAAAAGGGGAGAAAGAGGAAATTTCTTTTTCTATTTTAACAAACGAAAAAGCAGGTTCTATTGCTGGAAATATTTTAAACATAATTCAAGTCATGGTTTTTGTTTTTGCTTCAATTGCTATTTTAGTAGGTGGCATAGGAATTACTAATACAATGTTTACTTCTGTAAGAGAAAGGA
>JAGHBK010000025.1 GCA_021161025.1 bacterium
GTAAGTTGGCCTACAAGACAAGAAATTTTAAAATATACTTTAATTGTAATCGTCACTGTATTGTTGGCAGGAATGTTTTTGGGAGTCACTGACTTTCTCTTTACTACGTTTTTAAATAAATTTATACTATGACCCTACGAATTTACGAATATTTACTAATATACGAATTTTATAGAAAGTTATCCATTTTGATTTATTCGTATATTCGTACTGATTTGTAATTTTGTAGTAGATTATGCCAAAACAAAAAGTTCCAAAAGAAAGAAATTGGTATGTAATTCATACTTATTCAGGATATGAAGAGGCAGTAGCTAAAGCTCTAAAACAAAGAGTTGAGTCTTTGGGTATGGAAGATAAAATTTTTAATGTCTTGGTACCGAAAGAAAAGAAAATCAAAATTAAGAATGGAAAAAGAAAGGTAGTAGAAGAAAAAATTTATCCTGGTTATGTTTTGGTAGAGATGATAGTAACTGATGATTCATGGTATGTTGTAAGAAATACTCCTAATGTAACAGGTTTTGTAGGGGCAGGAACTACCCCAGTTCCGGTTTCAAAAGAAGAAATTGAGAATCTTAAAAGAAGAATGGGGGTGAAAGAACCAAAATATAAGATAGAAGTAAAAGTTGGAGATTTGGTGAGAATTATTGACGGGCCCTTTAAGGATTTTGAGGGTAAGGTTTCAGAGATTGACGAAGAAAGAGGAAAGATAAAGGTTTTAATTAATATGTTTGGAAGGGATACCCCTGTGGAATTAGACTCATTACAAGTTAAAAAACTTTAAAAGAAATTATGGAAAAAAAAGTTATAGCCAATTTAAAAGTTCAGATTCCAGCAGGTAAAGCTACTCCGGCTCCTCCGGTAGGGCCGGCTTTGGCACAACACGGAATTAATATTTCTGAATTTTGTCAAAAATTTAATGATGCTACTAAATCCCAAGAAGGATTTACAATACCTGTAGAAATCATCGTGTATGAAGATAGAACCTACGACTTTAAAATAAAACAACCCCTTACTTCCGAACTTTTGAAAAAAGCTGCAGGTATTGAGAAAGGATCAGGAGAACAAAAAAAAGAAAAAGCTGGAAAAATCAAAAGGTCGCAATTAAGAGAAATCGCAAAAAGAAAGCTTCCTGACTTAAATACACAAGATTTAGAAAAGGCTACAAAAATTATTGAAGGTCAAGCAAAATCAATGGGTCTTGAAATTGAGGAATAAATTATGGCAGATAAAAGACCTTCAAAAGATGAATATTATCTAAATATTGCAAGGGAAATTGGCAAAAGAGCCACCTGTTTTCGTAATAAAGGTGGGGCAATTATTGTTAAAGATGATGTTATTTTGGCTACAGGTTATATTGGTGCTCCCAGAAAAACAAAAGATTGTTTAGAAAGAGGTGAATGTTTAAGAGACAAACTGAAAATTCCTCACGGTAGACATTATGAAATCTGTCGGTCAGTGCATGCTGAACAGAATTGTCTTATTAATGCAGCAAGATCAGGAGCTTCAGTTTTAGGTGGAGATATGTATATTTGGCTAACAGATAGAAATGGGAACCCGATTGATTCTTACCCTTGTTTTATCTGTAAAAAAATGATTATAAATGCCGGTTTAAATAGAGTAATTTGCGCAACAAAAGAGGGAAAATATAGAATTTTTAATGTCAAAGATTGGGTTAGAGAGTGGCAAAAAAAAGATATTTTAGATGATAATTTTCAATATGGAAAAGAACTAAATTTAAAAGAAGGTTTTAAAGACCCCCTTTCTTAAAAATAAAAAATCAAAGTGGATAAAAGCTTATCATTTGACAAACTTTTTTTGTTTTTTTTAAAATAAAAGAGTTAAAAACTGAATAAGGATGTGAAAAGATGGTAAAGGTTGAATTTTTGGAAGACACGCCAGCAATACTGGCTGCAGTAGGAGTGAAAATTTCTCAAACACCCTTTGAAGAAGGAGGCATCAAAGATCTTTACAAAGAATGCAGAGAGAACAAAAAACAGTGGGTTAAGATAGTAAATCAGATAATGAAAAAACACAGACATATGATTTTGGCTGATTTTCTGCCTTACGCAATAACCTTAGAAGACTTATCTCGATTTGCAGCAATTTATCTTTGGCGTAATGTAAATGTTCACAACTTAATTTTCGGTGCAGGCATTGAAGCTTCTCTCAGGGTAATAAAACCAAACAGGTGTAATAAAGTTGTCAGTGATTTTGGAAAAACAGCCTTTGAGGTATATCAGCGGCTCCTTGAAATTGGAGTTCCAATTCAAGATGCAAGATATGTTCTGCCAGAAGGCACTTTGACCAGAATGATATTTACAGCACCTCCGCGTTATCTGATAAAGCTAGCTAATGCTTTAAAAAACACCCCCTTACCAGAACTCAGAGAAATTGGTAAGGAAATTGCCAGATTGATTACAGAGAAATTTAACTTAGATATACCCGAAGAACTACTGCCTTCTAAGTGGAATTTCTGGGGGACAAGAAGGATAAAAGAAAGGAGCTCTATTGATTATCAAGGAACAGTTCATTCTCTTTCCTTGAACATGAGAGTTAAAGGAAGTTTGGCAATGTATGCTCAGTTAGTGAGACAGAGAGAATTCCTTTGTGAGATAGAACCGTTGGAAAATATTGCTAGAACTAGTAGGTTTGTTATACCTCCAACATTTCCAAAAGATGCAATAGAAGAATACAAAAAAATTGCCACGAGAGCGAAGACAGATCAGATGGAACTAATATCAAAGAGAGACCCTAATTTTGTCTATTTCCTCTTGTTGGGACAAGAAGCCAAAGCTATGATTTACGGGAAAGGTTCTGGCCTTATCGAGACTTCAAGAGCAAGGTCAGAGGGAGTGGCTCAATGGGAAATCAGAAACACAGTTGGGATTCCGTTGACAAAGGAGCTGGCAAGATATCCAGAACTAAGGAAAGAAATAGGCCCACGATGCTGGAGAGAGGGAAGATGCATAGAGCCTCCAACCTTCAAGAGTAAAAAGAGTGTCTGTGAAGTCTTTCTGAGATCTGGTGGGAACTGGCAAGGAACTCTAAGGGAATTACTACAAACATTGAGTGAACCATATAAGGTATTTACATTTAGCACCTCTAAAGTTTAAGGAGCCCCCAAAGGCTCTTTTTTTAAAGAATTGGACTTGACAAGTCTTTCAGTAAAGGGTATATTACAGACAGATCTAAAAATCCAAAAAAGGAAAGGAGGTGATAAAAACGGAAGAAAGACCGGAAGAAGAGTCAGAAAGGCCGGAAGAAAGGCCGAAGAGAGAACTACTGAGGAAAATCGGAGCTTTGGTACTGTTAGCAGTGGGGACTGTATTGTTATATTTTCTTTTTTCCCTGTTGTACTGGTACTTGGCGGCGCCGATGAGTGTCTTCTGGATTACAGACACTTTTATTCCATCACCGCCGCCAGTGCCGAGCCCAATTATATATCCAAACGGGACAATTAGCTTCTACAGCACTCCAAGCCCGCTTGATTTACCGGCTCTAAAAACCCTGTTTGGAGGATTTATACTGGTGCTGGTCTTCTTAGTAGGCGGGGTGATAGCAGGGAGAGTAATAAAGGCCGGTGTCGATCTTTGGAGGGAGAAAACCTCTAGAGAGTTCATAAGAGAGATCAGAGAACTCAGAAAAGCTCTTAAAGGCCGGTAACTTTCTTCTCTATTCATTTTTTTTAATGCCGTTTGCATCAAGCGGCTTTTTTTATTTTAAAATTTTTATTATAATAAGATAATGAAAAAGAATCCTTACTCAGGAAAATTTATTGTGTTTGAGGGATTAGATGGTTCAGGCCAATCTACTCAGTCAAACCTCCTGAAAGATTTTCTATTACAAAAAGGTTATAAGGTAA
>JAGHBK010000007.1 GCA_021161025.1 bacterium
CCTCTTAAGACTAAAAAGTATTTGGAATTGGCATCTAAAATGGCATTTGGTGAATAATGAATAGACCTTCCATCAGGATCTAATAAAACAGAGCCTGTAGAAATTACAGTATCTTCATTAGGGTCTGTAGTTAAATCATAATCTACAAGATCTAAGTTGTCATTTCCATCGTCTTTAAATAATAAAACTGTCCCATCTTGAGGAGGGGTGACAGAACCTGCTTTAATTGTTGAAACATCTAATCCTTCACTAAAGCTTACAGCAATATCAAAAACTGCTCTATCAACAGCTGTGGCGTTGTCTTCTGGGAACGAACCTAAAACAGAAGGTGGAGTATTATCAGCGCTTGTTGTCTGGAAATCTAACCAAAAGTCAGGACCTGGTATAGGTAATCCGTCTTCGCTTAAAACACATGCTGGTTCTCCTTCACCCCCACAAGGTGGATTTTGGGGATCGAAGGTGGTGGGGTCAAAATTTTGAAAACCTTTTATGACTACTCTATACCAATTTCCAGCAGTTAAGGCAGGTGGTACAATTTTTAGTTTGTAAGTTGCGCTATCAAAGCTCCACCCAGAAGTATCAGTAAAAAGATTTGAACCTGTTGGAACACCATTTGAAATAGCAAATAATTGAATATTGTTTACATTCAAAACTGAACCCTCTCCTGAAGTTCTCATTGGCATAGAGAAAGAAATAATAATTTTCCCATTGGTTGGCAAGGTTCCTCCTGGAAAAGGAATAGTACTTAAAACAAAAGCAGGGGGTTTAAAGGCATCTCCCCCTTCAAAGCTACCTGTTTGAAATTGGGAGGTAAACTCTGCCTCAATAGGATTGCCACCAGTATCTTGAACATCGGTAGTAATTTTAAAAGTATACCAGGTATTAGCATCTAAAGGAGTATCATCTGCCATATGGTCACACACAATTCTATCTGTTCCTTGTAAATATACATTTACACATAGATTATCTCCGGTAGGAGTTCCTCCTTGTTGGTTTGGGTCATTTCTTTTAAGCCAGACATTAGCAGTATTAACCGTGCTTTCTTTCAAAGCACCATTAAAAGCTCTATCAACTAATGCATCAACTGGCACCCCTATTTCTCCATTTCCAGGCCCTCCTGCCCCTTCTTGACCATCAGGAAGATAAGTAACAGCTAAAACTGTTTGAGGAAAAGCTAATATAAAACCTAAAATAGTAAAGATTATAAAAGTTAAAAAAGGAATCTTTTTAAAGGTTTTTTTATGGGTTTTATTGCTCATATTTTAAAGACAAAAAGCCCCTCCCAAAGAAAGGGCTTTTTGTAAGTTAATTTAATAAATTTGTGGAAAGTCCACATTCTTTAATTTTATCGATGATTAAACAATCAAGTCAAGAGAAATATTGTGGAAAACTCCGTATGACAACTTCGACAACGTTTTCTCAAAAACCTTAAATTGGCGGAGCCAGTCGAAGTTGCTCTACGGGGAAAACTAAACAGTAGGAGTTTCGCTGGTTTCTGACGACTCTTTTTCAGCACCACCAGTTTCTTCTGGTTCTTCTGAAGGTGTTTCTGTTTCAGAGGGTCCCTCAGTTGGTGTTTCTTCTGGCGTTACTTCAGGTGTTGGGGTAGGTGTTTCTGGAGCTGAAGGTTCTGTTGCTGGAGGTGGAGTTTCTTCGCTCACCATAGGGGTTTTTGCTTCTTTTTTTCTACCCACAAAATACCAAACAAGACCTCCTACTACTACGACCGCTATTAAGATTGTCAATGTCATAAACTTTTAAAATTATAAATTAATTTTTCGACCTTGAATATTTTTAATCTATATATTTTATTGTCTCTTTTTAAACTTTCTCTGTCAACCCCCAAATTTTGCATTTTTCATTTTGAATTTTGAATTTATTTTGTAGATGTCTCCTGCTCCCATAATTACTACTACTTCCCCACCCTTTAGGTTTTTCTTTAAGGTATCTAAAATTTTCTTCTTTGGAAGGTAAATTACATTTTCTCTATTAATAGCCTCTACTAATTTTTTTGAAGAAACTTTTTCTTTAATTTCTTCTTTTTCTCTCCCAGCTACACTATAAATATCAGTGATAAATATTTTATCAATTTTAGCTTCTAAAAATGCTTTTTTGAATTCATTAAATAAATAATAAGTTCTCTGGTATTGGTGAGGTTGATAGATACAAATGATTTTCTTCTTTGGAAATTTTTCTCTTATAGCTTTTAAGGTCACTCTAATTTGAGTAGGATGATGGGCATAATCACTGATAATTTTCAATTTACAATTTCCAATTTTCAAGTCTTTTTCTTCAAAGCGACGCCAACTTCCTTTATATTCTGAAAGAGCCTGAAAAGTAATCTTATCTGGAATCTTTAGTACCCGAGCCACACTCAAAGCTGCCAAAGCATTGGAAATGTTATGTTCTCCAGGAATCTTTAGAATCTTCTTTAATTTTTTTGCTTCTTTTTGACCTAAAGAATAAAATACCACGTTTTTGACGGCCGTCAAAAAGAGGGGAAAAATATTTTTATCGTCTTTGTTCAAAACTAAAAAGCCATTTTTTGGCAAATGCGAAATAAACTTTTTGAAAGCTAAAACATAGTTTTTAAAAGTTTTGTAATAATCTAAATGGTCAGGTTCTAAAGCAGTCAGAACAATAATTTGAGGCCAATAATTTAAAAAAGATTCAAAGTGTTCATCAGCCTCAATTACTAAATATTGGGACTTACCTACTCTACAATTTGAAGAGTTAAATTCTTTTAATTTTGTTCCTAAAATCACTGTAGGATCAAGGCCAGCCTTTACTAGTAAAAGTCCAATCATTGCTGTGACTGTACTTTTCCCATGAGTTCCGCAAACAGCAATCGTAAAATATTTTTTTGTTAAATCCCCTAAAGCCTCTGGATAGCTTTGGCACTTTATTTTTAGTTTCCTAGCTAACTCCAACTCTGGATTTTGTTGAGAAACAGCAGGGCTATAGATCACCTCAAAGTTTTGAGTTTTAAGATCAAGATTTGAGATTTGAGATTTGAGATTTGAGATTTTGTGCTTGCCAATAAAAACCTTTGCTCCATTTTTTTCTAAGGCTTTAGTAATTTCAGATGGAGCTAAATCAGAGCCAGAAATTTTATGGCCCTTTTTTAGATAATATTGAGCTAAAGCTGAAACTCCAATTCCTCCAATACCAATAAAATGTATTTTCATAAAATTACTAAATCTCAAAGTTCAAATGTCAAAGCTCAAAGCCACAGCTTAAAGCTAAAAACTATTCTTCTCTCTAAGTTTTGAATTTTGAGTTGTGGTTTTGCCTGCCCCGTAGGAAGATTACTTTCCTTCGGGGACTTTTGAGTTTTGACTTTTGAGATTTTATTTGTCATTTGTCATTTGGATTTTGGAATTTGGATTTAATTAGAATCAGCCCAGAGGAGCTGATTCTAAGATGGTGTATTCTGCCCCTCCCCTTTTTAAATGGCTTTCCATCACTTCTATTGAATTGACTTCAAAACTTAAATTAATCCCTTCATCAATTTCTGGTCTTTCTTCAGGTTCAATCTGACGCCATTCCCATGTTCTAATTCGACCTAATGTTATATGAGGAGTAAAAGTTCTGTTTTCCAAAGGAAAATTCACTTTCTCTATTAAAGACTTTTCTAACTCTTCCCTTAGGTTCACTATATCTTTTGACGCCTCTCCAATAGCCCAAACCATTCGAGGAGGTATTTTCTTTGGAGGTCCATAACCAATCTTTTTTAAATTTACTGAAAAAGCTTTGTGGGAGTTAACAACTTCTTTTGTAATTTGAAAAACATCTAAGAGTTCTTTATCTGAAATATATCCTAAAAAAACTAAGGTAATGTGTAAGTTTTCAGGTTTGGTCCATCTTATAGGAAGTTCTGGCCATTTTGTTTGATACTTTATAAGCTTTTCCTTTATTTTTTTGGGTAAATTTATAGCAATAAATACTCTATGCTTTTTCATAAAAATTTAATCTTTTGATTTATTTATTATATTATTTATTAAGAAGTTAGGAAAGAAATTATCTTCAAACATTACTTGACATTTCTTTTTCAAAATAATAGCCTTATAATAGCTTTAAAGCATCTTTAAAAATTAAATAAGGATAAGGAGGCGAAAAGAATGAAAGTTGGAATTGAAGACATGAAAGTCTTTGTTTCTCCCTATTACGTTGATGCCAAGGAATTAGCCGAACTCCGGGCAAAAGAGGTTGAGGTTTCAGCGGAAACGCTAATACGGAAATATAAAAAACTGGGGATAAAGAGCTTTTCGGTTTTTTATGATGTAGACATAATCGAAACGGCTTCTAATTTGATTTTGGAACTTTTAGAAAGAAACAATCTTTCGCCTAAAGATATATCTAAGATGTACACTGCTACCGAGAGTGCCATAGACAACTCGAAACCACTGGGAACTTTTATTCTCGGTGAATTAGAAAAACATGGTAATTTTGAGAGATGGGCAACTCGGGAATCAAAGTTTGCCTGTGTTGCAGGCTCTTATGATTTATGGGATGCTGTAAATCACGTCCGTCTCCACCCAAAAGAACATGTTATTGTTCTCTGCTTAGACGAGGCGCTATATGAACCAGGAGAACCAGGAGAGCCGACCCAGGGGGCCGGCATAATAGCAATGCTTGTAGGATCATCTAATCCGGCTATTGAGCTCGATTTTAACAATGTTGGTGTTTGCACGCGACATACTTTTGATTTCTATAAACCTCTTAACAGAAAGACCCCAATTGTTAACGGGTGGGAGTCAGTGTACGCCTATCTCTATGCTATGAGAGAAGCATGGGATCATTTTAAGGCGAGATCTCAAAGGCCCAATTTAATTCGTGAAGTTAATTATCTTTTATTACACAATCCGTATGGATTAATGGTAAAAGATTTTATGACGTATCTTTTTATTCACGAAATGAGAGCGCATCAATTTTTTAAAGAACTTTGTCGTAAGATTGGGTCTTCCGAACCTGTAGGTTCTGGAGTAAAGGCTTATTTGACTGAGGAGACCAGAAGAAAACACGCTGAGTTTCGGAAGAAAATTAGAGAAACTGAAGAGTTTAAACGGTTTTACGCAAAAAAAGTCGGAGCCTCAGTTAAAGCCTCTGAGCTGATGGGAAATTTGTACACTGGATCATTATTTCTGCAATTAGCCAGCTTAGAGACTTTTGGAAAACCGAAGCCCGAGCCCGGAGATGAAATTATATTTTTTGGATTTGGCTCAGGAAGCGGGAGCTTAGTCTATAATGGAATCTACCGAGGTCCATTGAAAGGCGTAAAATCATTAAAGGAAGAACTCAGAAACAGGAAAAAACTTAAAATCTCGGAGTACGAAAGATTTATCAAAATTAAAACGGGGAAAATTAAATAATTATAAATTTATTTTCCCCTTTTTTTTGGAAAATATATTTTTGATAAAGTTCTAAGA